>CAJJCU010000178.1 GCA_905182775.1 uncultured Flavobacteriales bacterium | reverse complement strand
GTTTCTCATGCCATTGGAAAAATGAGAAAATTTGGTATTTCTCAGATTCCCGTTTTAAAGGACAATGAGTTTGTTGGATCCATTGATGACAGCGTGATTTACCAGACACTTGTTGATAAACCGGAGTTGAGAGATGCTGCAATTTCATCGATCATGGGGCCTGCATTCCCAGTCGTAAAAAATGGAACTCACTTGGATGATTTGTGCAAGCTGATAAACAAAAACACTCCTGCAGTACTTGTTGAAATGGAGAATGGATCGAAACATATTGTGACACGGTACGATATTATTTCTGCAATGTCATAGGAATGGAGAAACGAGCTTTTGTTGATCAATTACAGCGTGAAGTTTCTATTCCCAACCCTCCAAAGAGGATTGTTTCTTTAGTTCCCTCTTTAACGGAGTTCTTACATTATTTAGGTTTTGAAAAGGAGGTCATAGGCATCACAAAGTTTTGCGTTCATCCGGAAACTTGGTTTGAGCATAAGGAAAGAATAGGGGGGACCAAAACCTTGAAGGTCGATAGAATCATCGAGCTGAAACCAGATCTTGTAATCGGGAACAAAGAGGAAAATGCGATTGAAGACATTTCTGCCTTAGAAAAGCAGGTACCCGTATGGATGAGTGCTATTGATTCTTTTGAAGATGCAATGGAAATGATTCGCCAATTAGGAGCTGTTTTGAACTGCGAGGAGCGCTGTTCCGCATTGATTTCTAAACTTCAATCTTTATTTGGTGAATTGAGCACAATTGGGAGAAATAAATCTGTTTTATATTTTATTTGGAAAGAACCTGATTTCCTTGCGGGTGCCGATACCTTTATTGGTGCGTTTATGGAGAAAATAGGATTTACGAATGCTTGCGAAATCTCACGTTATCCTGCCTTGGAGGCGCTTTCTTCTGCCGCTGCTGATTATGTATTTTTAAGTTCCGAGCCCTTTCCGTTTTCAGAGAAACATAAGGCTTATTTTCAATCCTTATTCCCCCAGTCTAAAATTGTACTTGTAGATGGCGAAATGTTTTCCTGGTATGGGTCTCGGATGCTGAAAGCAGCTGATTATTTTAAGACCCAGCTAATATCACAACTATGAAGGATATCGTATTTTATGATGGTGCCTGCGCTCTGTGTTCCAGAGTCGTTCGTTTTATTCTTAAACATGAAAAGGAAGAGCATCTTTTTTTTGCCACTTTACAGGGAGATTTTGCTCAATCTTTTCTGCCAAAAA
Organism: uncultured Flavobacteriales bacterium; assembly: GCA_905182775.1. GTDB lineage: Bacteria > Bacteroidota > Bacteroidia > Flavobacteriales_D > Crocinitomicaceae > UBA952. The sequence continues at coordinate 14,882 of CAJJCU010000178.1, read as the reverse complement.
AAGGACTTATAGAAATAAACATGAAAACTTTTTACTTCGTTCAAAACAACCAGGTCTTCCAAAAATCTTCAGCAGCCTTGAAATTAATACCCTATTTAAAATGGTATTTTAAAATATTTTTAATTTTTTGGATCGTACCTCGGTTTTTGCGCGATTCAGTATATGATTTTATATCAAAAAATAGATATAGATTCTTCAAGGATCAATGCGATATAGGAGCGGTAGATGGGGGACGTTTACTTTAAGAAGTCTTTAGCTTTAAAAGCTTCTTTTTAATACCCTCCAATTTTGAGACAACAAGTTGTTTGGAGTCTAGTGACCCTTTGTTTTCCTTAGATCTCATTGCTCTTTTAGCGCCATCTAGTGTATATAGCTGCACCTTAACAAGTGAGTAAATGATGTTGATTTCCTCAATTTCTTTAACCGAATAAAGACGGTTTCCCTTCTTGTTTCTTTTAGAGACTTTTAAGTTGAATTCTTTCTCCCAAAAACGCAAAAGGGATGCGTTCACATCTAGAAGATCAGCGAGCTCGCCGATGCTGTAATAGAGTTTTGTAAGAACGGTTGAATCAATGACAGGCACTATAGTAATTAAATTATTATCGAAAATAGTTATAATTTTGCATTCCTAATGCGATTTAGATTATCTAAACATATTTTTTTATCAACGGCTTTCAGTCTTTCAGTATTGAGCTATACTGCCCAGTCTAATGAAGCCCTTGAAATTGCACCTGTTGATTCTACTGAAATCCTTGATGCGCTTATAGAGCAAAAGTCAGATGCAATTATCAAATACGCAAAGCAATTTATGGGCGTGCCATATGTTTGGGGAGGCATGAGCCCTTCCGGTTTTGATTGCTCGGGCTTTATCAATTATGTCTTTAGGGGATTTGGTTTTAGTTTAACGCGTACAAGCTATGGTATGGCTGAGTTAGGAACAACGGTCTCTCTAAAAAACCTACAGCCGGGCGATCTGATGTTTTTTAAAGCCCGTAATTTGAACTCTAAGCAGGTAGGCCATGTGGCACTAGTTGTAGATACGACAGATGGTATTATTAAATTTATTCATGCGGCCCGAACAGGGATTCGGATCGATACCTTTAACAATCATAGCTATTATGTTCCGCGATATATGCGATCTAAGCGACTTGATTATGTGGGTTTCTAAAATTCATACAAGATGAGTTCAGCAACTTTTGGGAGGAAGCATTGGCTCTTTGTTTTCTTAGCAGGATTATTTATAACCAATGCAGTTACTGCAGAGCTGATCAGTAATAAGCTTATTGAAATCCCTATTTCTTTTAATTTTTTCAATGGTGAAGTGGGACCATTCGTTACGATTGTTGGGATTCTTCCTTGGCCTATTGTATTTCTCCTTACGGATCTTCTTAATGAATTTTACGGCTACAAGGCCGTCAGACGTTTGAGCTGGATCACAGCAATCCTGATCGCGTATTGTTTTATTATTGTTGGGATTGCTATGGAGATACCAGCAGTAGATATTGAAGGTTCTAATCTTTCTGATGACGCTTCTTTCAATAAGGTATTCGGACAAGCCCAAATGGTGATTGTTGGGAGTATCTGTGCTTTTTTAGTTTCTCAGCTTTTAGATGCCTTTCTTTTTACTTGGATCAAGTCTAAGACGGGGGACAGGCTAATCTGGTTGAGAAGTACGGGAAGCACACTCGTCTCCCAGCTGATTGATTCCTACATTGTTTTATATATTGGATTTGTTCTCCCAGGTGCTCTGTCATTTTCAGATTTCATGACCATAGCACCAACAAACTACATCTTGAAAATTATAATTGCAATATTGCTCACCCCATTTATCTATTTGGGGCATTATGTCATTCGAAGATATGTGCTTCGTTAAAATTCAGATGTTCTATTGGTCTTGTGCCAGAGAAGGTATGTGATTGCAATTAAGCTCATTGCAGCACCGAAATAAAAGACCCCTTGAATTGAATTCACTGTATTGTCATAGGTAATGATTGTTGACGAAGAACCGATCATGATACCAATCTCCAAGGCAATAAAAATTGTCCCAGCACCAACACCGCGTCTTTTAATATGAGAGAGGTCTGCAGTCCAAGCAAATAAAGTTGGGCTCGATACTCCTGTCGCTAAACCAAATACAATAGCGGCAACGATAAACGAAGTGCGAGAATCTACATGCGCCATAAGTAGCATAGAAATAAATAACATAGAAATCCCTATAAGCATCGTTTCTCTTCTCCCAATTCGATCGGAAAGCGAGGAACTAAATAGACGTACAAAAATGGTTGAGATCACATAGAAACCAAAGAAGAAACCCTTGTTCTCAATCCCTAAAAAACCTGAAATATCAGGGGTCAGTACAAAAATAATACCTGAGCAAGAAGCCGTTAATGCCATAACAATAGCAACGGGTACAACCGAAGGTTCAATGACATCTTTCCATTTTACTTTTAATTGACTCCCATCAAACTTCTGTGGGTTTTTCAAGGTTTCTTCTACCTTAATTAAGAAAATACCGGACATCAACGAGGTTAATCCAGAAATGATAAATAAGGCATCCATCCCAAAACTACTTCCAATCCAAGAACCTGAAAATTGACCTACACCAAACCCCAATGAAATAAAAGTTCCCCAAATCCCCATAGCTTGACCTCTTTGATTAGGTGGTATGATATCTGTGAGCAACGCTGTTGTTCCCGTTGGGGTAAAACCTGCGCTAAAACCATGTAAAAAACGGAGAACAAGAAAGAATAAAACGGAATAGGAAAAGGGATAGCATAATGAAACCAACATGGAAAACAAGATACCTAAGTAGATGACTTTTTTTCGCCCGATAGTATCTGTTAGTTTTCCTGAGAAAGGTCTTGATATCGCTGCTGATATCGTAAACAGCATAATAACAAGTCCTTTTTTGTCTGCACCACCTAGATCTGATATGAAATCATTGAGCTCAGGAAGAATTAAGTTAAAACTCGTCATGAAAAAAAACATGGAAAGTGAGAGCAGCCAAAAATTCTTTCCGTAGTTTAGTTTCATCGTGTAAAATTAAATTAATATGTCTAGTGAACATCTATTTTATTTCTTTGTTTCATTAATATGAAAGTTTCTATTTTTTCTTTGTTTTTTTTCGCTTTATTATCTTGTGACGCGCAAGAGGTGGGTGGTAAGAACACCTTTAACGGAAGAGCCTTGCCTGAAAATATTTGCCGAATTGTAAAGGACGGCGATACTGAAAGACCTTTTACTGGTGAATTTTGGGATCATAAAGAAGCCGGCACATACATCTGTGTGGCTTGTGACAACCCTCTTTTCTCAAGCCAACATAAGTTCAAATCTGGATCTGGATGGCCGAGCTATTATAATGTTTTGAAAGATGGGAACGTCAAGAAAAAAGAAGATTATAGTCTTGGGATGCAAAGAATAGAGATTCAGTGTGCAGCTTGTCAAGCACATCTTGGTCATTTGTTTAATGATGGGCCTGAACCTACAGGTTTGCGTTACTGTGTTAATTCCGCCTCATTAAAGTTCACACCTTCAAAAGATGAGTAAAGTTTCAGTTGCAACATTTGGTGCGGGATGTTTTTGGTGCACAGAGGCCTGCTTTGATGCCTTGAAAGGGGTCATTAAAGTCGTTCCTGGATTTTCAGGAGGCCAAAAAGAATCACCAAGTTATGAAGATGTTTGCTGCGGTAATACGGGGCATGCAGAAGTCGCTCAGATTACATTTGACATCGAACTGATCTCATTTGAAGAGCTTCTTAAGGTATTTTGGTTTATTCATGACCCAACACAGTTAGACCGTCAGGGCCATGATATTGGCTCTCATTACCGGAGTGTTATATTCTATCACAGCGAAGCGCAAGAAAATAGTTCACGCGCTTTGAAAAATGAATTGACTACCCAAGGAGTTTGGGACAAACCTATCGTTACAGAACTGTCCTCTTTTGATTGCTTTTACCCTGCAGAAAACTATCACAAAGATTACCTGAGATTGAACCCTGAAAACATGTACTGTCAGGCAGTTGTTAGGCCAAAAGTCGATAAATTCAAAGCTGTTTTCGCGGAACTATTGAAATAAAAATCCTACGCTTCGGGTGCGAGTCTCAAAACAATTCCATCTATGGATTCATTTAAGTGAATTTGACACCCTAGTCGGCTTTCATTCTTGACATAAAATGCTTGGTCTAGCATATCAAGTTCATCATTACTCTGCTCGGGTAGGGGAGTCTCCGACTCTAAATAGCATTGGCAAGTAGCGCACATTGCCATCCCTCCGCATTCACCAAGAACAGGTAATTCATAGGACTTACAGAGTTCCATTACGTTCATGCTCATGTCAGTAGGAGCTATGAGGTCATGTACATGACCTTCGCGGTCTATAATCGTTACTTTTATATCTCTAGCAGCCATCGCGTCGTTAATTATAAATCGTGACTATGTTATTGCCGTTGAAATTAGTGGCGTATTGCATTAATCCATATTGTGATCCGTTAATAGGACTTCCGTCATACAAAGAGAAGGTCGCATCGTTACATGAATCTTTGAGGACTAAAAAATTATCAGCATCTGGGTATAGCGGTTCGGGACATTCTGCATTTGGGTCAGCAGGTGAGTGCCTGTCAAACGCGATAAATTCGTCAAGTGACCTTCTATAAACGATAATTCCTCTTGAGCCCCCAATAACGTAGGCGTAACCACCAACACCCGCAAGCGCATAATAGCTCGGTAAATTAAGGTCTATACTTTGATTAAAAGGTATATAAGGCACTGGGTGTGTGTTTTGTTTGCCACAAGATCCACTCACCAGGAATAAGGAGATTACCAATAAGATTTGTAATTTCATTACTCAAAGATACCCAACTTGAGGCGAATTATTCCCATACTGCTAGTTATTTTTCTATCCTTAATAGGGTCGGGATGTGCTTCATCTGGGTCAGCCTCTGCACTTAGTAATACCAAATTAACGAAGAAAATCCTGCGTCAAGAGAGGAAAAGAGAGCGCTCAAAAAAGAAGTATTTTGAGAAAAGATTTAAGCGTCATAGAAAAAATCAAAGCCGTCCCAATCGTAAGGTTTTACGTAAAAGTGACCGTGCTTTAAAACGCCATAAGCGCAAGCAAAAAAGAAAATACCATTAGTTTACATAAGCGTTTTTTAAAAGCTATAGTTTTCTATATATAGGAATGAATTTCTTATTCCGTTTCGTAGACACTTTAATTTTATTTGATACTGGTAGTCTTCTACTTTTCCATTTTTCAAAAACATAGCCATCTTTTGCTATAGCCTCAATAGTAATTGGGTTTCCTTCAAGGTATTCTCCTTCCCATAATGGATCAGTTATGTGAAGTGAATTGATTTTAATTGTACCCATAGACGTATCTTGAGTTACAATTACTTTCGCAATATCGTGGTCAAGGTTGAAATAATCAATCATGTGTTGTCTTAAAAAACCAGGCCGTTCAATGGCGTAGTCTTTTATCCAATTAATTCGCTCCCCCTTTGGGATGTATAGCATAGAGTCTGACCACCTATCTCTATCTCTAGAAACTTCATTGGCAATTCGTTCAGTGATTTGGTCTACAAGTGATGTCACATTCTTTGTTTTAAATCCTGTATTTAAATAATCACACATTCTATTGATCCATTGTTCTTGAAATTTTTGATTTTTCATGAGTCTCCCCAGAAGAAAGACCTTGCCATTATCTGTGTAGTAGTTAAGTGATTTCTCTTGTGAAGTGTACCAAGAGTCCTGGTCATAGCTGATCCAACGCCATTTTGAATGAGGTGCTTTTGATTTCCAATATCTGATATTTACATAAATGTCTTTTGCACCACAATAGGTTTCATTTACCCAATAGTCGGTGTAACTGTTGATGTCTATTTGATCACATATTTTTTGATAAACGGAGTCTGTTGAAATATCATTTTGAGCAATATAAAACATCATTTGATCGTAGTCGTTTATATTTCCTGCAACGGCTTTAGCATCTTCTGATGTGAGAACATCCACATTTTCTTCGCCGTGGTTGTTGTATATAAAGTCTTTGCCCTTTCTTTCCATTAAATTGTACAACCCCCAGTATTTACCGTTTAAATAGACGGAAACAGGTTCATAGGCCTGCATATCTATATTGCCATCCATTTGGTTATTGACCTCATACAATAGTTCATTTTTAAAGCGTTCTCCGACCCATAGATCTGAAACATTTCTTCCAGAAGTAGCATCGGCTCTAACCCAGAGCCCACTAAAGCTGCTAATATCTTTGTCTTTAAAAACGGGATAATTGAACCGTTCACCCTTTCCATCCTCGTCCGTAGCAAAAAAGGCAAAGGATTTTTTGGGTTGTCTTCTACTTGTTTTTCCTGCAATTCTTGATTTTGCGGTTTTTGATAACGCTAGCTTGAATGCTCCATTTTGTGTCGTATCAAAATATTCTACATATGTAGATACTTCAATTCCTCTTTTTTCAAAATTGGTGTATATGCCTTTTCGCTTACGCCATAAATCTTTAGGATCAACAATCAATGATATTACTGATAATTCACTTCTTTCATTCACAAAATACGATCCAGAGGTTGTGACATCTGGCATGAAGCCTGGTATAATAAGTCGTTTTCTTATGACAACATTGGAATCAATTACAAAAGGAGCGGTATAGAGGATGCTTTTTTCGTTGGGTAGCGAACCGTCTAAAGTATAATAGATAGGTCCAGATCTATTACACGACAGTTCAATTTCTTGGGGTTCCTTATAAAATCCAGGAACTATATTTATTTGGACAAGAGATTTACTTTCGTTAATCTGTTTTCCATTTTTGTTTTCTTTATTTGGGGTAGGCTTTTTAAAAAAACCTAAATATTTTGATTCAGTTGAAATTCTACCGAATGATTTGTTTTGAATTTGTTTTTCAAAATTTATATGATCGATGAGATTTGTATCACGATCGTATAAGGAAAGGTAACCTCCTTTTTTTTTGATTGAGAACGATATATGTCTTTTCCCTTGTTCGGGATCGTTGTCTAACCAAAATAAAACATAGGATTTGGGGCTAATTTTAGTCCAGTAGCTATGACTGTCCTCTATTTGGTGCTTTGTTGGGTTTAGGGAGTCATTTGAGATAAACATCCCGCCCATTTGAATGGTATCTTTTGAGGTGTTATAAAACTCTACCCAATCGTCGCTTTCTCCAAAACCATCTCGGTTAATATTTGAGTTAACTGCTAGGATTTCGTTAATGATAATGTTTTGGGTTTGCGAAAAAGAGCTATGTATTTGAAAGTATAATGCTGTAAATAGAAGTAATCCTTTCATTGTTGCTGAGTTGATGTAAGTCGTTGATTTCTAAAAGTAAAAAAAAAAGCCCTCCCATAACGGGAGGGCTTTAGTAATATGTTGGTTATTATTTAATAATAACAAACTTTTTCTTTAGCACACCTGATGGCGTGTTAAGATGTACATAGTAAATACCACTCTGAAGTGTTGTTACGCTATAGTCTAATTTATTAACCTCGTTAGCTCTTACGCTACCGTCATAAATTGTTCCTACAACTTGTCCGTTTATATTCAGAATGTTAACACTTACATTTTGATCCTCTGTAACAGAGAACTCAAATGTTGCGTTGTTATTCGCAGGGTTTGGATATTGCTTAATCATAGCGCCATCAAAACCTTTGAGAACCTCTTTGTCGTTTCCACTAGCATCAGCACTCGACTGTGAGTTAACACTACAAGAGTTTCCTTCGGTATCTGTCCATCCAATTACTTCGAATGGGAAGAAGTCTTGTCCAACAGGATTGTTACAACAGTTAGTTGGGATTTCATAACGTCCAACACCAGCCCACTCAAAGTAAGTTTCCTTTCTCAAGTATGCCAATCCTGCATCTGAAGCATGAATAGTGAATTCGTCACCTGTCATTAAATCAGTCATCGATGTCAATAGGATGTTGCAGTTTTTCTTAGCGTGAACATTCGCGCTAGAGAAAGAAGGTCCAACCCATCTTATCGTTATTGATTCAATTTTCCCAGCACAAACACATGAAACTGGCTCAGCAGTAGCTGTAGAGTTATTACAAGCTTCAGCTTGAGGAGCATCACATGGTCCTAAAGAGTAGCCACATGCTAACTTCTTGTCGATGTCCTTAACTTTGATACAATAAGTTACACCGTCAAAGCACATAAGAACTTTTCCTCTAATACCTGAGTTGTAAGTTGCACATACCGGGCTGCTTTCACTTGAGCTAGAGTTAGATCCACTCTTCGAACTCTTTGAGCTTTTTGAACTCTTCGAACTACTAAAGGCAGAACCTAAAGAAGAATAAGACGAAAGGTGACAAGAAGCACTTGATCCACTTTTGGAGCTCTTAGAACTCTTAGAACTGCTATTTGATCCGGAAGAAGATCCGGAAGAAGATCCAGAACCACTTTTCGAGCTTTTAGAACTCTTCGAGCTGTGCGAAGATGGACAGCTAGGTCCATTCCCACTTTGCACATTCCAAGGATCTATACTGCTTACACTTGAAACAGAGCTAGAACTTGAACCACTTTTCGAGCTTTTCGAGCTTTTAGAACTATTAGAATGACTTGAAGAACCACCAGTTTCACACTGAATATTCACAGCTTCAACAGTCCACTGTGCGGAAGCTGAACAGCCATTTATATCAGTTACCTGAACACCGTAAGTTGTTGTCTCAGATGGACATACTGTTATACCTTCTGATGATTCAGAATTTGACCAATTAAAAGTATAATCAGGCGTTCCACCTGCAACTGTCGTTCCTATTGTTGCACAAGCATAATCTAAACCTGCACCAATATAAACAACACCACATCCGTTTAAGTCAGCTGTAAGTACTTCTGGCTCATTAATTGTTGTAGTTACTTCGTGAGCAACACAACCATTATTGTCAGTAACACCGATCGTGTAGTCTCCAGCAGATAAGCCGTCGAATGCATATGATCCATTTTCAAGAGAACCACCAGTAACAACAACACTACCAAGAGCGTCTTGGTTTGCTGGGTTAGCGTTCATTCCTGTAACAGTGAATCCAACTTGAACAATAAGTCCATCTGTTAAACTTGTTCCAGGTACACTTACACTAAAGTCACCACTCGCAGGAAGCGTCATGATCGCAGAGCCACCTAAAACATCGCTAAAGCCGTTATTAGGGTCTAAAGCTTTGATGAAGTATTGAACAGTATAACCGTCAGCAATTGTATTAGATACTACAGAACCACTGAAAGTGATATCATTTCCATTCCATGTACCGTTTTCAAGGTACGTGTTAGCTTCCATGATTTTGTTACCGTTTCCATTACCATCAGACCAAAATCCGTCTGCAGCATTGTATGTATTGAAGTTAGGTTGAAGTGTGATTGTATTCGCACCTGCATCTAACGTAGATAACACATCTGAAAGAGCCCAAGGACTACCAAAGATGAAACCACCACCACAACAAGGAGCTGCAGGATTGTCAAACACATTCATATATCCAATGTAGTTGTCAGATCCACTAACGTCTACAATAAGAGACTCAGTAGTTGACTCACCATTAATAGAATATGTAAATGGAGCGTCACCTTGACTTGTATTAACTGTAATACTTCCATTAGCATCTCCATTACAAAGTGCATCATTCGATGACGTTGTAAATTCTGGTGTTCTGTTTACAACAACATCCATCGATGATGAGTTGGAACCACAGCTATTAGAAGCAACAACACTAACAGACCCTGAGTTATTAACAAAGTCAACAGTGATTGAACTTGTTCCAGCACCTGAAGCGATAGTAGCATCAGCAGGAACAGACCAAACATAACTTGTGAAGTCACCACTAACCGTATACGCAACGCCGGGAGTACCAGCACATAGTTCATTCGTTCCTTCAACAGCACCAATTGCCGGCGTATCATATGATCCCGTAACTACTAAATCAAATTCTCCAAAAGAAAAAGATGAAAATGCTTCAACAGCAACGTAGTAAGTACCTGGAGCCAAAGCAGCAGTGATTGTAGACTGAAGACCACAAGCATCATCATTCAATGCAATAAGATCTCCTCCACAAGGAGCAGTAGTAAGATACAAGTACGTATCCCAAGATGTACCACATGTTGAGAAATTGTATGTACCTGCACATGAAATATTTACTTCGTAAACTCTATCCGCAGATGTTCTTAAGTCACAGTCATTACATGCGTCATCCGTTGTTCCAGAAATAACAAAATCAGTGTCATAAGTGAATGAGCCATCTATTCCACCTGCTGGAGGTATACATGGGCAAGAAACTGAAAGTGTTCCTTCACTAGCATCTGTGTTTTCATCGTCAATTAAGAAGTAATATGTAGTTCCCGCTGTTAACTCGATGGTAATTAGTGATGAAGAAAAGACATCATCCAAATAAAACCAATCTGCACTTGCGCTACAAGAAGTCGCAATAAAAAGGTCAGAATAGTATCCAACATTTGTCATTGAAACAGAATATGAACCTGTAAAGTCAGGAGTATATGAGAATACTGCTTCTTGTCCCGGAGTTCCCCAAGGACCAGATGGAGGGTTATATAAACCTTCTCCAGTTCCTAAAGACCAACCATAGGTTTCAGCACAAGTCATAGCTACAACCGCAGAACATGGGTCTACAGCAACTGTAGGACATGAAATTGTAATTGTACCTGAACTTTCAGTCGTGTTCTCATCATCCAAAAGGAAGAAATAAGTAACGCCTCCAGTTAAGTCTACTGAATTCGATGCAGACGTAAAAATATCATCTACATAAGTGAACCCCATAGCTTCACATGTACCAGCTTGGTAAAATAAATCTACGTAGTAGTTATTGTTAGTTACACTGATCGTATATGATCCGTTTTCTGCTGGCGTGAATGAAAATGCAGCTTCCATCCCAGGAGTACCCCATGGGCCTTCTGATGGATTGTAAGCTCCTGCACCTGAACCAAGAACGTATCCTGTTTCAACTCCACATTCCAATGCAACTGGGTTGTCACATGGTTGAGGACCACCAGGTAATGACATTAATGTTACCGTCATTGTAGCGAATTCGTCAAAATAATCAGAGCAGCTATACTTGTCAACATTAATTGTTACTGTCCCTGTTGATGTAGCTGTGAAGTTTGCGATTGATTGCAAACCACAAGCATCATCATTGTAAGCGACAACAGCTCCTGTGGCATCATCATAGATGCTTAATTGTGTATCCCATGAAGTTCCACAAGTGGAAACTTCATAAGAAGCACCTTCAATTACTGATAAAGTTGCTGCGTCACCTCCGAACATGAAATTCTCGGTTACGGATTCGCCTTCAGCGCTTAAGCTCCAGTAAAAAAACGGGAAGTTATCGTTCGGGCATTGGGCATTGGAATTAAACATAAAACCAAATGCCAATAGGAATAAACCTATATTTAATATAGTCTTTTTCATGGCTTAGTTTTTTTGGTTAATATCTCGGTTTCTTTTCATACGAATAGCTTTTTCATTCTTTTTGAAATTAGCATTCATTTTTTCGTACTTCGTAGGATTCTTTTCAATCCATTCTGCTTTGCGAGCTGCATAACTACTTGCATCAGATTCTTTGTTTCCTGTTTTAACATACTTTGGAAACGTCGAGTCTTCAGACATAATAGTGATCTCCTTAGCAGGTTGCGCCTGCGCCTGATAGGCCTGCTTTTCTGCTTTTGAATTGAACTCACGCTCACCGGGTGGTAGAGAAGTGTTCGTGACCTTTTCCTTTTCAACGGAAAACGTCATGGTTTGAGTCGCTTTTTGCGAGTAGGATAAACCCACGGCAAATACCGACAAAATCACGAGTGATTTTTTCATAGTAAAATGATTTAAGTTAATAGTTTAATAAAAGGCTTCCACAACATTAAGGAGGTTGTTTTGCCCGTCTTAGCGTTCGCAATATACTAAATGATCAAATCATTAAGGCTAAAAGTTATTAACAATTATCAACAATTGGCAAAAAAAAATGTTGATAACTATGCTCTACAAGAAGGTGGATTGGTTCTTTTTTAGGAAGTTGAATTTAAGGACTTTAGCTCCCAAAGGTCTAGTAATTCTTGTGCTTCTCGTGATTTTTTGGCATGCTCGAAATAGAGCGTATTTTTTTGGTCTTCACTTAGACTAGCCATATCGGCAATTTTGAGCTCGAGTACTTTGATTTCAGATTCAGTAAGCTCAATTTTCTTCTCTATGCGCTGTATTTCTTGCTCTAGTTTTTTTTGTATTTTCTGAGCGTTTTTACTTGGGGCAGGTTTTGATTTAGGCTTGTCTATTTTGTTTTTTTTGCTTTCCACTGGTGTAATGTTCTGTTCCTGGGCGGCCTTTAAATAGCCCTGAACGTCATCAAAATGAACACGAACTTTCTTGTCCTTTATATCCCAAATTCTATTTGTAAGCCCTTGCAAAAAGTCCCGGTCATGTGAAACCACAATAAAAGTACCCTCATAGGAAAGTAAAGCCTGCTTAAGAACGTTTTTACTTGCGATATCTAGGTGATTTGTGGGTTCATCAAGAATTAAAAAATTCGAAGGACTGAGAAGAAGCTGGCAAAGTGCGAGTCTCGTTTTCTCTCCACCTGAAAGTGACGAAACTTTTTTTGTAATGTCGTCTTGGGAAAATAGAAAGGAACCAAGTATACTTCTTAGTTTCAGTCTGATTTCGCCTTTCGCTACATCATCTACCGTTTCGAATACAGTTTTGTTTTTGATTAACTGGTCAGCTTGATCCTGAGCGAAGTAGGTTATTTTCACATTGTGACCGAGGTTAATAACCCCGTCATAGTTTGTTTCTTGGTTGATACACTTAAGTAAGGTGGATTTACCAGTACCATTTGCGCCAAGCAGTGCTATTTTTTCACCACGGCCAATCGTCATTGAAATTGAATCTATGATCTTTGATTCATACTGCTTTGTTAGGTCTTCTATTTCAAGCACTTTCTTTCCAGGTTGAACGCTCAATGGGAATTGAATTCGAATGGCTCCCTCATTTGAATTCTCGACTTCTATGATTTCTGTTTTCTCTAGTTTTTTTATAAGCGACTGAGCAAAAGAAGCTTTGCTACTTTTTGCTCTAAACTTGCTAATCAATCGTTCCGTTTGTTTTATATCTTTTTCTTGCTGCTTCTTTTCATTTGCACGTAATTCATTTTCTTCCTCTCGTTTCACTTTGTATTTTGAGTAGGCAAAAGGAAAGTCAAAAATCTTTTTTAGGCTAATTTCTAAGGTTCTCTTTGTAATGGCGTCAAGAAAAAGTCTGTCATGCGAGATAATCATCACAATTCCTTCGAATTTGACTAGGAATTGTTCAAGCCAACTAATAGATAATATATCTAAATGATTCGTTGGCTCATCCAAAAGCAAAATATCTGGCTTGTTAATTAGGATTCTAGCAAGCTCTAGACGCATTTTCCAACCACCAGAGAATTCTTTCACGGGTTTATCGAAATCTGAGTTCTTAAATCCCAACCCTTTTAAAGTAGTTTCAATTTTCTCCTCCCATTTATAGCCTTCCAATAGGTCTAGCTCCTCATTTAAGTCATTTAAGTCATTCAAAAGATTTAAATAGGATTCAGATTCATAATCTGTTCTAGTTGTTAATTCTATATTAATCCTGTCCAAGCCATCTTGGGCTTTGTTTAGGGCCGGGTTAGATTTTAATAAATAATCCTTTAATGAGTTTTGGGACTCGAATTCAAGTTCTTGCTTTAAATATCCTATGCTTGTCTCTTTAGGAATGACAATCTTTCCTTCTGAGGGAGCGAGTTCTTTAGAGATTAATTTAAGTAAGGTTGATTTTCCTGCACCGTTTTTACCGACAAGTCCAATTTTGTCTCCTTTATTGATTTGAACTTTTACATTTTCAAATAAATACCCCTGCGGTAAAAAATAACTTACTTGGTTGAATTGAATCATTTAAATAGTGCTCAAATTGTTAAAGGCTCTTAAATTTTACTAAAAAAGAACAAAAATACGGAAAAGGTGTTTATCTTAGACAATTAAAATTCTAGGATAATAATTATGGGAAGACCACCAACAAGACCAGCGAGATTGAGAAATGGATTTTACATTGAAGTAAAGTCTCAAGGTTCCTCTGCAATTCTAATTAGAAGAGATACAAAGGAGCAAATGACGATCGCAGCAGAAGATTATGCAAGAACGAAACTTGTGAAAATCAAAGGAGAGATGCGCGACGACAAATGGGTTGGAGTATAGCCGATGATTTTTCAAAAAATAAATAAGTACCGCTTTTCTTTATGGATAGCGGTATTTTTAGTTCTACTAATAGGGATCCCTTTTAGTGTAATTGTTTTAGATGCATTTTTTTTAGCGAAAACATTCGGTGTATTATTGGTATTAACACTTCTCGTTGCCATAAAGTATTGGTTTGCCGTTTCTAGAAATACCAACCTTGTTGTGCCTAGGGTTGTTTTAAATAAAAATGATTTATTTGATCTCTACAGGGATTTTAAAAAATTCAAGAACGCATCCTCATTTGCACAGGATCTTGTGTTGAATAGAATAGGTATCGTATTATCGAAAGTTAAGCTGGTTAATCAAAAGAATGAAATTTTAGATCGTAGACAGGCTATTCAGCTTTCCTATGTCTTTATTTGTGAGAATTGGACAGATGATTTTCAGGTTGATTCTAATTGGGTTTTTGTTTTTTCAGATGACAAAGCCTTAAAAATAGATGAAGGCTACAAGTATCAGCTGCTGTCCCAAAGGTTTTCTGAAGAAAAATCAGATATCATTCCGCCAGAATCTACTTGATTAACAGTCGTTTAATTGTGGTTTCCTCAATGATTTTAAATTATATATTTTTTTTTCACTTTTTGTTTGGTAGAATAAAAAGAGTGATTACCTTTGCACCCCGCAAG
>CAJJCU010000177.1 GCA_905182775.1 uncultured Flavobacteriales bacterium | reverse complement strand
ACATTAATAATTCTTCCATAAATAGTATTTTTAGCAAAAGTAGAAAAAAGAAATAAATAATGATAGATCTAAGGAGCGATACAGTAACGAAACCAAACAAAGAAATGCTGATGGCGATGACAACGGCACCAGTTGGAGATGATGTATTCGGCGAAGACCCTACAGTTAATGAGCTACAAGAATTCTCAGCCAATCTTTTCGGTAAAGAAGCAGCTCTTTTTTGCGCATCGGGTACACAGACAAATCAGATCGCAATAAATCTTCATGTACAACCAGGCGGTGAGGTTATTTGCCATTTTGAAAGCCACGTTTTCAAGTATGAAGGAGGAGGAATCGCAAGGAATTCCGGCGCCTCAACAAGAACCGTAGGAGGCTCACGCGGCAGGATTACCGTGTCAGACATAGAACCATGGATTAACCCTAGTAACGATGTCCACTACCCTTTAACACAGCTTGTTTCAATTGAAGATACCTCAAATAGAGGCGGCGGGGCGATCTATGATTTTAATGAAATAAAAAAAATACGCGCCTTTTGTAATTCCAAAGGACTGCCTTTGCACCTTGATGGCGCAAGGGTCTTTAACGCACTTGTAGAGAATAATGTTGACATTAAGGAATACGCAAGTCAATTTGATTCGATCTCCGTATGCTTATCCAAAGGCTTGGGTGCTCCTATTGGGAGCCTCCTTATCGGAAGCACTGAATTTATCACAAGAGCCAGGCGGGTAAGGAAGGTATTTGGAGGCGGTATGCGACAAGCTGGTTTTATTGCTGCGGCAGGCCTTTACGCACTCAAAAATAATGTACAAAGATTAAAGGATGACCACAGACGTGCTAAAACCATTGAAGCTCAATTGCTTCAGATGGATTGGGTCGATTCTGTAATTCCTGTAGAAACGAATATTGTTGTCTGTATCCTCAAAGAGACCTCTAGAGTACAGGAGTTCGTTAGCGCATTTGAGCAAAAAGGAATTCTGATGATGCCCTTTGGAAAAGGCATGCTTCGTATGGTGACTCATTTAGACCTATCGGAAGAAGATATTTCTCGTTTGTGTTTGGCAATTCGTGAGATAAAATAAGTGAATAATTGTAACTTTAGAAAAATATTATGCGCTTAGTATCGTTAATTGTTTAACGTGAATTATTTAAAAATAATAGGTACGCTCTCTCTTCTAATCTCTAGCCTTTATGGTACTGGACAAGATTGTAATGTCGTTTCGCCAAAGGCTGAAAAGCTATTAATAAAAGCGAAATTCGAAAGAGACCAGCAAAAAAAAGTCGCGATTCTAAACAAAGCCCTCTCAAAAAATCCTAATGAAGCGTCTGTCTATTTTGAATTAGGCGAACTATACGCCGTTCTTGGGAATAATAGCCTTAGAACCCAAAGCAGCCCATCAGAGGGAGAACAAATGCTCAAAAAAGCCGCTTACTATTACCAATCCTCTATTCAAAAATGCAAGAGCTATCATCCCAAAAGTTACTACAACCTCGGCAACATCCTTTTTTCATTAGGAAAAGATAAAGAAGCATTATACTGTTACAAATCACTTGTAGAATTTGAGCAGAAATACCCTGGTCAAATAAAGGGGGATTACGAGGCACAAAAAGCAAATGCCCTCAAGATCATTAAAGGATTAGAATTTGATAAGAACATGAAAGAAAACCCAGTTCCGTTTTCTCCATCAATCGTCAATCGAATTAGCACCCCACTCGATGAATACTTCCCCATGATTTCACCGGACAACGATCTCTTGTTTTATACAAGGAAAATCGACCGCACACGCCTAGGAGACATCGCCTCAAATGTCGTTGAAGAATTCACTATTTCACAAAAAGAAGGATCCTCGACTACCTTTTCCATTGGAAAACCTGTGGATGCCCCTTTCAATGACGGCAGCTTTAACAATTATGGTTCTGCGACCCTATCGGTTGATAATAGAGAAATGATCATCTGCGCCTGTAAGAAAGAGCGCGTCTACAGACAAAACTATTTGAATTGTGATTTATATGTCAGTAAATTTAAGAGAACAGGGAAAGGCGGAAATGATTTTGAATGGTCCCCACTCGTTAACCTGGGCGAAAATATCAATACCAAAGATGGATGGGAAGCCCAACCCTCTTTATCATCCGATGGAAGAACCTTGTTTTTCACATCCATCAGAAAAGGATCTCGAGACAATGACATTTATATTTCAGAAAAACAGGCTGATGGTAGTTGGGGAATTGCGAAATCCTTTGATGAAATAAATACAGCAGGAAAAGACAAAAGCCCTTTTTTTCATCAAGATGGAGAAACACTGTACTTCGTGTCTTCATCAAGTAAGGAGCGCATGGGAATGGGCGGTTTAGACATCTTCTATGTGAGAAGAGAGGGTGATGGATGGAGCAAGCCAAAAAACATTGGCTATCCCATTAACTCGACTGAAGATGAGCTTGGAATATTTGTTTCAACTAGTGGTCGGATTGCTTATTTCTCGTCCTTTAAGGATGGCAATTGGAATATCTATGCCTTTAACCTTTATAAAGAAGCAAGACCTGAAGAAGTGGTGATCATAAAGGGAACCTTAGCCTCTAGCGAGGGAGAAACGGTCAAAAATGCCAAGGTCAGTATTCACTATGACGATACCAATGAAACACAGCAGATCGCTGTCAACGAGGAGGATGGCTCATATGCTGCTGTTGTTAAAGTGAATGATTCGAAAAACATCTCGATTGTAGCACAAAAAGAAAATTCCACCTTCGCCATTTCCAAACTAGACCTCACTCCTTTGCAGACTATAAAAACGACAAATTCAAATTTACCAGCCCTCCAAATCGACCAGACCAAGAGCAACACGGCTGATGAAAAAGAGGCTCCAAAAAATACCCAAACCCAAAAAAAAGCTGATTCAACGCAAGCATCAAACCAAGAAGAAGAAGAAGAAGAAGAAGAAGAAACAGCATTGGAATTCCCAAAAGCCTTGTTAAGCGATCTAGAACTCGAAGCAATAAGACCTTTAAATGATTCCAAACCAATTCGCCTACTCCCTATTGTAATCGACACGGTGGTTAGCGGAAGTAAATTTGAACTTAACGATGTGCTATTCGAGTCTGATTCCTACGAACTCAAAAAAGAATCCAAAGCGATACTTAACCTATTTGTAACCTACCTTTTGGACAATAAAAATTACTTCATTAACATCGAGGGACATACAGATGATATCGGCGAAGCGAAAGCAAACCTTTTGTTGTCTAAAAAAAGAGCTCAAGAAGTGAAATCATACCTCGTACTGATGGGCGTCAATACAAAGAGACTTGAAGCCAAGGGCTTTGGAGAAAGCAGACCAAAATTCCCGAATACCTCTACAAAAAACAGGTTGATGAATCGAAGAACGGAATGCCAAATCAGGATCCAGTAGAATTATAGCAAAAAAAAAGAGGGCTAAAAGCCCTCCAATATATTATAGAATCAAAAGTCTTAGCTTTTGATAACTCTTCTTTTTTCACGAATTCTAGCAGACTTACCAGTTCTTTCTCTGAAGTAGAAAATTCTAGCTCTACGAACAGAACCTTCTTTAAGAATTTTAATGCTGTCTAGAAAAGGAGATGAAATAGGGAAGATTCTCTCTACACCTACATTACCTGACATTTTACGAACTGTAAATGTTTCGGTCATACCTGTTCCTCTTCTCTGAATCACAACACCTTGAAACTGCTGTATTCTTTCTTTATTACCTTCCTTAATCTTGTAGGAAACTGCAATTGTATCACCAGAAGAAAAGCTAGGCATTTCGTTTACGGTGGTAATTTCTTTCTGTATCTCGTTAATAATATTCATCACTTTTGAATTGAATTCCCGTTATTTCGGGGTGCAATATTACGAAAAAAAAGTTGTTTAAAAGAAAACCTCGAGGGAAAAATGTCAATATTTTTTATTCACAAAGGTAAGTGTAAAATAAAATAGCCTTAGATATAAACAAATTAAAAGCTCATTTCGTTGAAAAGTTCCTTTCATTCAGTCCAAAAGCAAGCACAACTTCTCTTATTTTTACATTAAACAACAAGAGGATGGCTAAGATAATTGCAATTGCGAATCAGAAGGGAGGCGTGGGAAAAACGACAACAACGATTAACCTAGGGGGCTGTCTTGGTGTTTTAGAGTACAAAACATTAATTGTTGATGCCGATCCACAGGCAAATGCTACTTCGGGAACAGGATTTAATCCATCAGCCGTTAAAAACATCTACGACTGCTTGGTGAACAACTACCACCCGAAAGACGTCATCCTCAAAACAGAAAGTCCAAACCTAGACATCCTACCCGCTCACATTGATTTGGTAGGTGCAGAACTTGAAATGATCAATCTCCCAAATCGGGAATACTTATTAAAAGAAGCCTTAGAAAAAGTCAAGGATGATTATGACTTTATTTTAATTGATTGCTCGCCATCTCTGGGACTCATCACCGTAAACTCATTGGCTGCAGCAGACTCAGTATTGATTCCTGTTCAATGTGAATACTTTGCACTTGAGGGCTTGAGCAAGCTTCTCAACACGATTAAAATTGTACAAGGACGTCTGAATGAAGCATTAGAAATTGAAGGCATGCTATTGACTATGTACGACACAAGGCTTCGTCTTGCAAACCAAGTTGTTGACGAATTAAAAACACATTTCCAGGAACTTGTATTTGATACTGTAATCCACAGAAACACAACTTTAAGTGAGGCATCGAGCCATGGTGCGACAATCATCATGCATGATGCGTCATGCAAAGGATCTATTAACTATCTTAATTTCTCTAGGGAGCTTTTGCAAAAAAACAACCTGACCAAAATTGAAAATGGAGATAAATTTATTGAAATAGACAATGAGCTCTAATTCTCAAAAGAAACCGGCTTTAGGCAGAGGGCTAAGCGCCTTATTGCACAATTCAGAAACAGATGTAACCTCTGCGCGCATTACCCCAGTTGGATCTATTTCCGAAATCAGCATTGAAGCCATTGAAACCAACCCCTTCAACCCTAGAACGAACTTTGAAAAAGAAGCACTCTTTGACCTCAGAGAGTCGATTCTAGAGCATGGTATCATTCAACCCTTAACGGTCAGAAAGATGGGGAATGATCGCTACCAGCTTATTTCTGGTGAGCGAAGGTACAGAGCATCCGAGCTCGCTGGCCTCAAAACAGTCCCGGTATACATCAGGATAGCCAACGACCAAAACATGCTTGAATATGCGCTTGTAGAAAATATACAGCGCGAAGATTTAAACGCAATTGAAATTGCCCTATCCTACGAAAGACTTCTTACAGAATGTGCACTAACCCAAGAAGAGCTTAGTGATAAAATCGCAAAGTCAAGGTCTAATATTGCAAATCACATTCGTTTGCTCAAGCTTCCAAATGATATCCAAGCAGGACTTAGAGACCGTTCCATTACTATGGGGCACGCAAGAGCACTGCTCTCCCTAGCTACTGAAGAAGAACAACTTTTAAAGTTCAAAGAGATTCTCGAAAACAAACTTTCTGTTAGAGCAACAGAAGAACGGGTGAAATCACAAAAATCACCGCAAACACAAAAACAATCGCATTCAGATTACGCCCCTGAAACAAGAGCTTCCTTAAGCTCATATTATGACACTGTCATAAAGATACAGCACAGCGAAAATGGTTCAGGTAAAATACATTTGAACTTCTCCAACGCAGAAGAGTTCCAGCGCCTAACAAACCTGCTACTCAAGAAATGAAGGTTTTAGCGTCTTTAATGCTCTGCTGCTTTTTTTATTCGCAAGCTCAGGCGCAGGATCTTGAAGCAGACACAAGCAACACACATCCCTTCCGTAAATCCATACTATTCGCCGCAGTTCTTCCAGGAGCAGGACAAATTTATAATAGCATAAAAAAGAAAAAAGGATTCAGGCATGCCATCTGGAAGGTACCTCTGATCTATGGGGGACTCACCGCTACCCTATACAGTCTTATTCAAAACCAAGGTATTAAAAACAGCTTGAAAACCGAATATACAAACCGACTCAACAACCTCACTGTTGACCCTGAATGGTCTTCTTATGACGATCAAGGCGTCCTCTATTTGTACAAACAATATCTAGACCAAAGAGATCTATCCATTCTCGGGGTAGGCGCTGTCTATTTATTTCAAATTTTAGATGCCGGAGTAGAATCTCACTTTATTTCATTTGATGTAAGTGAAGACCTCTCCTTTCGCATTCAACCAACACTTATTGGTATGATGACTCCAGGAATTAACATAAGTTTGAATTTCAAGTAAGCAATTAATCATACCTTAGCGACGTGAAAATAGCACTCATCGGATATGGAAAAATGGGCAAGGAAATTGAAAAAATTGCGCTACAAAGGAACCACACCATTAGCCATAGATTTTCGTCCAACACCCCCTTTATAGAACAATCTGCTTGCGATGCAGATGTCGCTATTGAGTTTACCCTACCCTCTTGTGCTGCTGCCCACATAAACCAATGCCTGGACCTAGAGATTCCTGTAGTTTCTGGAACAACGGGATGGATGGATGAACTACCGGCTATACATGAAAAAACAAAACATACAAACGGAGCAGTACTTTACGCTTCAAATTTTAGCTTAGGCGTTCATTTGTTCTTTGAAATGAGCAAAAAAATGGGCGCACTTATGAACAACCGCTCTTACGAGACCCGCATCACTGAAACGCACCATACAGAAAAAAAAGACATGCCAAGTGGCACCGCGATCTCAACAGCAGAGGTTCTACTCAAAGAGTTAAGCAATTACAACAGCTGGTCCCTTGAAGAAGGCCAAACGATTCCCAAAGATGCAATACCCATCAATTCTATAAGAACTGAAAATGTACCTGGAACCCATGAAGTAAGCTTCACCTCAGAAATCGATACAATAGCACTAACGCACACAGCCAATAATAGAAAAGGGTTTGCCCTAGGCGCTGTCATTGCAGCAGAATGGATCCTCGATAAAAAAGGATTGTTCACCATGGCAGATGTACTTAATTTAAAATAACATGAACATACTCACATTTTATATCTTTCTTTTAGTACACCCGTACCTCGGTATGTGGTGGAAGTCTTTCCCAAAAGCCGGCCGTGCTTCATGGGAGGCACTGATCCCTGGATATAACTACTACATTGTTTTCAAGCTAAGCTGTAAAAAACCTTTTTGGGCACTCCTGCTTGCTTTCCCTGGGGTCCACCTGGTGATGTGGGCAACAGCGAACCTATCTTACATTAGAAGGTTTGGATATTACTCATTCACAGACACCTTACAGGGGATCTTTTTTCCTTATTACTTGATGTATAAATGCACCCAAGAAGGAGAGATTTTTGAGGATGAGACCAACTGGTCTAACTCCGCAGAACGTGAAACAAGACAATGGGGAGACCACGTTGCTTTATTCCTTTCACTTCCGATTATTGGTCATGTTGTGGCAATTGGAATCGATATGGTTACACGGGATAAACCAGGCACAAAATCAAGAGTTAAAGAATGGGGAGACTCCATTCTGTTTGCACTCGTTGCCGCCAGTATCATTAGAACTTATGTTTTTGAACCCTTTCAGATTCCAACGGGGTCGATGGAAAAAACACTTTTAGTTGGAGACTTCTTATTCGTTAATAAATTGGCTTACGGCCCGAAAGTACCGGTCACTCCCCTGTCCTATCCGCTTGTGCACAACACAGTGCCTTGGGTAAACATAAAATCCTATACTGGATTAGAAAAAGGAGACTACACCAGACTCCCAGGCTTTGGTGAGGTTTCTAGATACGATGTTGTCGTATTTAACTACCCATCAGGAGACACAGCGGTATACGACCCAAGAATGCCCAATGGATTGATGGGGCATGATTACCACGGTATCCTAAACCAAGAGGCTTATTACCAGTATCAAAAAGCTCGAGTAGGCAAATTACAAGCCTATAGGTCTCAGGTGACAGACAGCGCCTACAATAAATTATACGATACATTTTGCAAATCTTACGTAAACAACACCAAACCTTGGAGAGAAATAGCACGTGAAAGGCTGGCCAATGGAAATTTCCCGGAATACATGGGAAGTGACAACCTACCAGGAACTCATGGCGGACTGGTCTATAGACCTGTCGATAAAAGAGAAAACTACATTAAGCGTTGCGTAGGTATACCTGGAGACACCCTAGAAGTTATAGACGCTGTATTATACGTTAACGGAAAACCTGCAGAGGTTGGCGCGAACCAGTGCCTTCAATATGAGGTTGATAAAAGTATCGTAGAATTCCCTGGAGCTTCAGAAATGTATGAAGAGTATGGCCTAGAGAACGCACCCAACCAAACCAGGATGGACTTCAAGGATGCCGATATTAGAAATCCTAATAAATATATTTTAACCCTAACTGCGGAGGAGAAAAACAAAATCGAAAAGGACTTTAACATCAAGCTAAACCTCGTCATTGAAGCTCAGTACACCGATGATCCGAACTACGTACCGACGGGAGAGGACCTCATTGGAAACGTCAATTATTTCCCTAAAGATTTTTACATCAACAATACCCCCACAAACTTCTCCAAATTCGTGGTTCCAAAAAGAGACGTTACCGTCTCAATTAACGCAAGTAACATCGCGTGGTACCGAAGAATCATTACTGCCTATGAAGGCCATAAATTAGAGGAAAAAGAGGATGGTATTTACATTGATGGTAAAAAAACAGATTCCTACACCTTCGCTATGAACTACTACTGGCTTATGGGAGACAACAGATACAACTCAGCAGATTCAAGGGTTTGGGGATTTGTACCTGAAGACCATGTCGTGGGACGTGCTTCATTGGTTTGGTTTTCAAAGAGCGCTTATCTAGGAGTTCGTTGGGAGCGTCTTTTTAAATGGATTGAATGACAGCCCTGTTTCCAAGCGCCTACTTCCCTTCTATCTCCTATTTAAAATCTTTTTATTCAGAAGAAAAGGTCGCCATTGAACTTTTTGAAACCTATCCAAAGCAAACGCTTAGAAACCGCTGTGAAATAGCAACGAGTAATGGAAAGCTAAGACTCAGTGTTCCTATCAAAAGAGTCAATGGATCTAAGACGCTAACAAAAGATATACGTATCGACAACGCGACCTCATGGAAAAAAGAGCATTGGAGAAGCATTCAAACAGCCTATGCTTCTGCCCCCTATTTTGAGGAGTACGACAAAGAAATACACCACCTGATAAATTCTGAAAATGAGCGACTCATAGACTTGAATAACAGTATATTAGAGTTTTTATATAAAGTATTAGATCAATCATATTCGAGGACTGAAACGACTGCCTTTAAAGCCTTGGCAGATAAAGATTTTCGCAATGCTGACTTTGAAAAGTATAGCGGACAGAAATACACACAGGTGTTTGCCGAGGAACATGGTTTTATTGCCAACCTTTCCATCTTGGACTTGCTCTTTAATGAAGGGCCCTTTATTCGGAACTGGATTCTCTAAATTCTCATATGAGCTATTGTAAATACTGTAACCAGCTCCCAAAGGAAAACCTACATCGTATCTACCACGACACGGAATACGGTATGAAACCCAGCACAGATGACGCCCTTTTTGGAAGGCTGATCCTAGAAATCAATCAAGCCGGCCTCTCGTGGAATACTATTTTAAATAAATCCAACTCCATCAAAGCCGCGTATTTTGACTTTGAGATTCAAAAAATTGCACAACTAGAGAACGAAGACATTGACGCACTCATGCAAAATGCGGGTATCATTAGACATCGAGGGAAAATAAATGCCATAGTGTACAACGCAAAAATAATTATTGAAATCCAAGAGGAAAATGGCTCATTTGATCAGTGGCTCACAAAAAATGCCCAAAATACTTTGGACGAATCGCTAAAAGTCTTCAAAAAGAAGTTTAAATTTGTTGGCAAGGAAATTGTAAAAGAATTCCTAATGAATACAGGATACCTTTCTGGTGCTCACGATCTAGATTGTCCCCTGTTTCTTAATTAAAAGCATGTCCTATGAAAAATATCCTCGTCGTAATTTTAGTTTCAACCCTTACCAACCTCTCTATTGCCCAAGTTAGCTTGAGCGCTGGAGCTGGAATAGCAAATGGATTCAGCACAGACCAATCCTTTACGGGTTTAAATGGTGGCTTTGAAATGCCGAGATCCAACGATGTCACTTTCTACGGTCGAATAGGTCATTTTTTCTCAAGAAAAGGCGAAAACACAAATACGACACAGGCCTTTAACAACAATCCTAGCGATCTTATCTATAGCATTCAAGCTCCTTATGTTTATAAGTTTAACTATACCACCTTTGAGGGGGGGACACGCTATTACTTAATGAATGATTATGACAATGGATTCTCTGCCTATGGCGGAACAAACTTCATGCTCTCGTTCAATTCTATAAAAAGAAAATATGAGAGAGATGCCTCTTATGGTGTTGACATTATCGAAAACTGGCAAAACAACTATTCAATAGACCCTAACGAATCTGAAAAGGCAAATATGATTAATTTGTCTATCGGCCTTCAAGGGGGTGTTAAATACACGATTGCAGGTACGGGAACCGTCTATTTTGACGTCAGTGGTCAATACACCATCTTTAATACTGCCCAGAATGAAAATTTTGCAATAAACTATTTGAATTCTTTTGACAACCAATACTCAAGACTGTTCTTTATATTTTCTGTAGGATTCCGAAAGGACCTTTATTAAGCCCTTAGAGCTTAAGCAAAATAGCCGCTACGACTTCTTGAACCGTTTTACCGGCATCTATAATGAAATCCGCACGATTGTATGCCGGAGACCTCTGGTCCAGAAGGTCAGACAAGCGCAGCTGGAGCTGCTCCTCATTCAAATCCTTTAACATAGGTCTTTGTTGTTGCTCGTTGCTCAAACGCGCTATAAGGAACTCTTTTGGGGCCTCCAAATAAAAAACGGTCCCCATCGCTAAGAAATGCTCCAACACACCATGACTTTTTAAAGCCCCACCTCCAGTAGCAATGACCATTTTCTGGATTCCCTTGAGATCAAAAACAGATTGCTGTTCTAAAGCCCTGAAAGCAGCCTCCCCCTCTGCCGTAAAAAAATCAGCAATGCTCATTTCGAGCTTCTCGCCAATAAGAAGATCAAGATCTAAGAACCCAATTCCCATTGTTTGGGCAAGTGCTTTTCCAACGGTTGATTTCCCAGCACCACTCATTCCTACGAGAACAATTACCTCATTATTCTTTTCGTTTATCATTTCATTCACAAGGGGTTAGAATTTTTTTTTTTTTTTTTATCAA
>CAJJCU010000176.1 GCA_905182775.1 uncultured Flavobacteriales bacterium | reverse complement strand
GTAGCGGTTGAACAGATGCGAGGATTTGGGGGGATGATTTCCTTTACGCTGAAGCGTGATCGTCTAGAAGATGCCCTTGAGTTTGTGAAAAGAGTGAAGCTTTTTGCATTAGCGGAATCATTAGGCGGTGTTGAATCGCTTATTGGTCACCCTGCAACAATGACTCATGCTGCCATACCAAAAGCAGACAGAGAGAGAAGCGGTGTTGTTGATAGCTTAATTCGATTAAGTGTAGGAGTAGAAGACGTGGAGGATTTAATAGCAGACCTTAAAGGAGCACTATAGGTTTTCCAGTATCTGAAAAAATTGTTCTTTTTTCGCAGGAGATAGGGGGACTGAGCTTCCGTCTTTCATTATTACTGCTCCACCGTCGCCTTTATCGTAGCGATTTATATGGTCTAGATTGACTAGGTGTGATTGTTGCACACGAAAAAAGGAATGACCAGAAAGTAGGAGATCGTATTCTTTTAGTGTTTTAGAAACTAAAATTCTTTTACCTGATTCCAAATAAAACGATGTATAGTTCTTATCTGCTTCGCAGCGAATAATTTCTTTTAGTTCAAGGACATAGACGCTTTCCTGTGTTTTTAAAACAAGCTTTTTCTTTTCACTCCGATCTATATTGCTAACTAGCGCATTGAATTGAACCTCGTTTTTCTTTTTCTCCAAGGTGCTCAGTGCTTTTTTTACTGCGTCTTCGAGCTCTTCTACGTCAATTGGTTTTAAAATATAAGCCAACGCGCTAAATTTAATCGCTTGAATTGCATACTCCTGGTATGCCGTTATAAAGATAATTTCAAACTCTTTATACTTCACACCCTTAAGAACATCAAAGCCATTACCGTCGGGCATTTGAATATCTAAAAATACGAGGTCAGGTTGTATTTTGTTAATGGCTTTAATACCGGTTTCGACATTTGAGCCGTCGGTATAAATCTCGAAATCGTGTCCAAAAGAAATAAGGAGTCTCTTTATGAATTCTTTCGTCTTATTTTCGTCGTCTATTATAAGTACTTTTTTCATTCAGAATCAAAGTTAATGTTTTCAGTTAGTAATGGTAAAAATATTTGAACACGCGTTCCAGAGTATTTTTCTTGAGTTAAATTGCTGATGTCTATACTTGCTTTTGATTTGTATTTTTTATTGATGATATCTATCCTTCTATTGGTAATGTCTATCGCCATGCTTTTGTGGTTTTTTATCGACTTTTTCGTTTTTCCTGACTGGTCTCGTCCTATTCCATTGTCTTTCACCTCTACAAAAAGCATGTTGTCTATTTCTTTAAAGTCAATCGATATATTACCATCCTCAATGATGTTTAATTGTCCATGTTCTATGGAGTTTTCAACGAAAGGTTGGGTAATCATAGGAGGTATGAGTACTTTCTTGAAAATCAATTCTTCGGGCGCATTTATTTGATAATTGAATCTGTTCTCAAATCTTAATTTTTGAGTTTTTAGGTATTTTTCTAAAATCTCAATCTCCGTTTCAAGCGTAATAAATTCTTTAGGAGAGTTCTCGAGAATCAGTCGAATCAGTCTAGAGAAGCTTACAAGGAATTTAGATGATTTTGCCGGGTTGTTTTCATATAATGAGCTCTGAATGACAGACATGGCATTAAAGATGAAATGCGGATTCATTTGAGTTCTTAACAAGGTTTGAGACATTTCTACTTCCTTGTTTGTTTGCTTGATTTTCACCTGTCTTAAATAGAATAGAACGATGACAATCGTTGAAATGAGTACGATGATAATTAAAACGATGGTTGACATTTGTTTTTCTCCTTTGAGTGCAAGGAGTTCTTTTTCTTTATTTTGGTCTTTTATGACCTGTTCTTGTTCTTTGATCCGGTATTCTCTGAGCTCACGAGAATACATTTGCGTAAGTTCATTAATTGCTTTTATACTACTTAAGGACGAGTTGTTTTCAATGTTTATTTGATAATCGTTTAAGTTTTCATAAGCCTTTCCGTATTTTTTTTGTTGTGCAAAGACCTTGGAGAGGTATTTATAATTACCCATACGGTAGTCTGAAAAAGGATACTTCTCTAGTGTTTCTTTCGACCGACTAAATGCGGTCTCTGCTTTTCTCCAATCCTTTTTGTAAAGGTGTAATTTCCCCAATAGATGGTAGGTGTTTCCTATTCCTTTGGAAAAATGATGAGATTCGAATTGTTTTAAGTTCAATTGCAAAATCTGTATGGCTTCCTCAAATTTATTGTCTTCAATTAAAAAGTTAGCCTGTGTTAACTTGAAATCAATGGCAAAGATGCTCTCATACTCGCCATTAATTAGATTAGAGCCTTTGTTTAAATGGTCTTGAGCCTTATTGAGGTCATTCAAAGAAAGAGCGATTTGAGCTAGGCCCTGATAGATCTGGATCTTAAATAAATTCATTTCTGTTTTATTAGAAATGTTTAATGCCTTTCGATAATAGGTCCGGGCTTCATTATATGACTTGACTTGGGTTGAGCGTTCCGCAATTTTCATTGTAGACCAGCAGTACAAGCGATCATCCTTGATCCGCTCCGCCTCTTTGGTTAACTTCAACAAGGTGGATGTGCTTTGACCAATCATATTGAAGTGAATGTAGACCTCAGATAAATCTTTAAAGGTTTCTGCGACAGCAGTCAGGGAATTAGACCGTTTGGCGAAGTTTAACGCCAAGTTAGAATAAAACAGGGCGGAATCTTTTTCATTTAAATGCATTTTAGCCCTTGAAAGTAAGCGGTATGCATTACTGACATCCTCATTGTCTCCAACCTCTTCGGATGTTCTGAGAAGCTTTTTGGATTTGGCCATCATTGCTGGGAACGCTTCGCTTCGCTCGAGAAAAATGGTGTTCCAAAAGTGAACTAAAATAGAGTTATCTCCTAGGTTTTTCTTATGCTTAGTATAAACCTCATGAAATCTACGGTAATTTCCATTGGAAATATAAAAATCGAGAATGCGAGAGGTTAATTCTCCTTTCTCTTTTTTTGAAGTCTGTTTTGACGCTAGGGTTTCTAAAAACCGTTGGTATAATTCTTCATTAGTGCTTATGGAACTGTCAGATTTTATAGTGAATTCTTTAAAAATGTCTTCCCCGGAATTTAATAGCTTTTTTTGGCTTATTGCACAAGGTAGATAGCTGAATATCAGCACAAAAATAAGGATCAACATTTTCATTAGATTAAAAATACAAATTCACTTGGAATAATACACTTTGATTTGACAACAAGGTTTGAGATAATTAGGAAGACAGACTATGATTTCATTATCTTTGAAAAAAATAAAAATATGAGTCTATTAACGGTAGGAAGTGTCGCCTTTGATGCGATTGAAACGCCATTTGGAAAAACAGATAAAATAGTAGGTGGTGCGGGGACATATATCTCTTTGGCTTCCTCATTTTTTGTCGATCACCAAAATATAATTTCTGTTGTAGGTGACGACTTTCCTTCAGCAACTCTTTCTGAAATGAATTCTAGAGGAATTAATACAGATGGTTTGCAAGTGAAAGAAGGAGAAAAGACCTTTTTTTGGTCTGGGAAATACCACAACGATATGAATAGCCGAGATACTTTGGTTACAGAGCTTAATGTCTTAGAACATTTTGATCCTATGGTCCCAGAAAGTTATCAGTCTTCCGAATATATTATGCTAGGTAATCTTAGTCCTGGCGTTCAGAGTACTGTAATCGAACGAATGAAAAAACGTCCAAAGCTCATTGCTATGGATACGATGAATTTTTGGATGGATATCGCAATGGCGGATCTGAAAAAGACGATTTCGATGGTGGACGTTCTCATTGTAAATGATGAAGAGGCAAGACAGTTAACGGGCGAGTATGCTTTAGTCACAGCGGCAAAAGTGATTCTCGACATGGGCCCAAAGTATGTGATTATTAAAAAAGGGGAGCACGGTGCTTTGTTGTTTTCTCCGGAACATATGTTTTTCGCTCCAGCCTTACCTTTAGCTGAAGTTTTTGATCCAACCGGAGCTGGTGATACATTTGCTGGAGGATTTATGGGCTATTTGGCCTCAACAGATGATATTACATTTGAAAACATGAAGCGCGCTGTTATTTATGGTTCTGCAATGGCGTCTTTTTGTGTTGAGAAATTTGGTACAGAAAGTCTTTTAGCGATTACACAAAATGATATTGATTTGCGCGTAAAGAAGTTTAATGATTTATCTTCTTTTGATTTAAAAAAATAGGAATGGAAAATGAATTTGTTTCGAAATTAAAAACCTTTCTTCTTGAAGAAGATGCGCTCTCTGTTTCTAGAGAAATCGGACAGCTAAAAACTGAGTTTGATGATTGGCTTCTTCATAGTGAAGGAAAACAGCAAGTGGAAACTCTCAAGGCAAAGGACGAAGGCAAGGAAATAGAGCAAATCGACTTTTCTATTGTGAAAGAAGAATTTCACACCCTTTTTTCTAAGTATAAAGAGACTAAAAAACAACAAATCGAACTAAAGAACAAACTCGAATCAGAGAATCTGAAGTTGAAAATGAGTCTTATCTCAGATTTGAAAAGTCTTGTAGAAAATGAGGAGAATATTGGGACTGCATTTAATGGGTACAATTCAATCCAGGATACCTGGAAGAAAATAGGAGATATCCCAAGAGACAAACGAGATTCTATTCAAAAGGACTATTCAAGATTAAGAGAGCTTTTTTTCCATAATATCACTATTTACAAAGAGCTTAAAGAGCATGATTACAAGCGAAATGCGCAGCGCAAAGAAAAATTAATCATGCAGCTGCAAACCTTGCGGAACGAGACGGATCAAATTAAGGAATTAGAAAAAACTCTTCGTTTGTATCAGGATGAATGGGAAGATGTTGGCCCTGTCCATAAAGATGAATGGGAAGGCCTAAAAACAAGTTACTGGGAAGTTGTTCGCTCAATCTATGACAAGATTAATAAGTATTATGAGCAGCATCGAGCTTCACAGCAAGAGAACTTAAAAAAGAAGAAAACGATTCTCAATGATCTGACTACGTTTTTAGAGGGGCACACTGAGGTTAATGGTCAAAAAGAATGGAATAAATTAACCGAAGAGGTTCTTAAATTTCAAGAATCATGGAAGAAAATTGGTTTTGCTCCTCGAAAAGAGAATGATGCAATCTGGAAAGAATTCAGAGCATTATGTGATTCTTTTTTTGGAAGGAAAAAGGAGTTTTATAAATCTAGAGATCATAAAGACAAAGAAGCCAAAGAAGCCAAACAGACCTTAATCAATCAAGTGAATGAATTAAAAGATTCGCAAGATTGGAAAGAAGCGACCCACGCCATCATTCAAATGCAAAAAACTTGGAAAACTTTAAATGGAGCCGGGCGTTATGAAAAAAAGCTTTGGGAAGATTTCAGAGGTGCATGTGATTATTTTTTCACGAAAAAAGAGGAGAGTAGTAAGGCGCAAGAAAAGCTATTGCTCTCGAACTTAGCTGCCAAAAAAGAATTTATTAAAGGAATTTCTTCAACACCCATAGCTTCATCCGAAGATGTTAAGAAGCTTGTTGTTGCATTTCAAGCGGTTGGCTCTGTTTCTTCAAAAGACAGTAATGATCTTCATAAAGAGTTCAATAATGCCCTGAAGACACAGCTGAAATCAACAGACATGAGTAATGAGGATGTTGATCTAATTCTCTTCAAGGCTCGTATTGAAAGTGTCTCTGGTTCTGGTGGGGCTTCTGGACATTACTTGCGTGAGAAGTCTTCGATTCGCGTAAAAATCACAAGTCTTCAAAACGAGCTTATTAAAGCAGAAACGAACTTAGGTTATTTTTCAGTTTCTAAGGGAGCAGAAAAGTTATTTGCCCAGGTGAATGAGAAAAATGATAAAATAAAGCAAGAGATTGTTCTTTTAAAACGCAAATTAAAATTGATTCCAAATGAATAGCTTCACCAATAGTATTCTTCTGTTTTTCAGTATTCCTCTTATTGGTTTTTGCATCTATGTTGGCTTTGATGTTCAGATTGATTTTTTGCATACTTCAGGAGGCGAACTGCCATTTCAAAGTTATGTGTATTTATCTTTCGGCATTTTGTTTTTTGGCCTTCTAGGCTGGAGAAGCGTTCGGAGGTGGATGGGACTATATATTGTCAATAAAAGGTCTCGATTTGCATGGAATATGCCCGTGAGTAAAAAAAGAAAGCAAAGAGTGATTTCTTATACGCTCCTTGAAGTATTGGTGATGACAAGTCTTGCTTATGCCTTGTATTCCCTCATGAGCACTTGGATTTTACCTACTGCGGTTTTGGTGTTTTTCTCAATAGAGAGTTTTGTATTTTTATTTGCAGGGATGAATAAAAGATTTCGTGTAGGAATTTCTTCCAAAGCGATAATTGCTGCTGATCGCGAGGTAGTCATCGTTTACTTTACTGGTCTTCAGAAGATTACATTGGGAAAGGATTCTATTTATTTTGATTACATTAAAGAATTACAACTCTTGTTTCCAACAGATTGTCTTGAAGAAGATGAGCTTGCTTCATTTAAAAAGGTGGTGCAGCAAATGATCGATAGGGATAAGGTGCTAATCAGAAACATAGACTAAATATGGCTGCTGCTCAAATACTTATTGTAGAAGATGACCGGGCATTTGCAGAGATGGTTAAGTTCCAATTGAGTACATCTGAGATTCTTAGTGAAAATATTTTATCAGTTGATTCTATTGCTGAGGCTAAAGAGGTCAGAGAGTACCAAGAGCCTGATGTTATACTCTTAGACCTGAATATTAAAGACTCTAGTGGCGTAGAGACCTACGAGAAAATTTTCAACATATTTCCTTTAGCTTCGGTTATTGTTCTTTCTGGGATGGATGATGAGTCTATTGCTCTTGAGATTGTATCTAAAGGGGGTCAGGATTATGTACTCAAAAGTAACTTGAATGCCCAGGTCCTCAATCGAACTATAAAGTATGGACTCCTTAGAAGAAAGCTTTCTGTTGAAATCCTTAAATCTGAAAGGAAATTCAAAGATGTATTTAATAAGTCACCATTGCCCATTGTGCAATTAATAGGAACAGATCTAAGAACAGGTTTGATTAATGATGCGGCTCAATCCTTATATGAATGCTCTCATTTAGAGCTTCGAAACCGCAGCTTTAGCAGTCTTAACTCCAATACGGATATCAAGATTGACCGGCAGGGTGGTCGCTATACTCAGGTTACAGAAAAAGGAAATGAGATCGTTGTCGATATCGTTATTAATGAAATATCATCGGATACTGATGAATCAGAGTACATCGCACTCATTATTGACAAAACAAAAGAGCTTGAATTTGAAAAGCAAAAATTTGATATAATATCTCAAGCCGAAGAATCTGAAAAGAAAAAAATTGCTCGTGAACTTCACGATGGATTAGGACAACAGATGGTCTTGCTTAATTTGCTATTTCAAAATTTAAATCCGTCAGATAACCAAAAAGAAAGCTTTAAGGATTTAGGAAATCTACTTCAAGGATGCATTCGAGAGGTGAAGGAAATCGCCTACAATTTACTGCCTCCAGAATTAGAGAAAGGGTTCTTGAATGCAATTGATAGGTTTTCTCATAGAATTAGCTCTGTGGGAGGTATTAAGTTTATTGTTGACATTGAGGAAGGTCTCGAAGAGTCTGACTTAGACCATACGGATAAGTTCAATTTATACAGGATTATTCAAGAGCTATTTAATAATTCTTTAAAGCATGCCAATGCAACTGAATTCACCATAAACCTCAGTAAATACCAGGGAGGTATTAGAATAATAGCGAGTGATAATGGCGTAGGTTTTGAAATCAAAAATGTTCAAAAAGGGCTGGGTATCGAAAATATTCAGTACCGGATGAATATGGCCGGTATCGATGGTAAATTTGAGTCTTCAAAGGAGAAAGGCACCTCTGTAATCATGAAGCTCAAATCTATTTAGTCATTTCGTTTTAAGTAGGTCATTTAAGCTTGCCGTAATTTTTCCCGTATCAAGATCCCCAATACACCCATTTTTACTTGATTTACATCTATTCCCGAGCTTCGAACAAGGTTCTTTATTTGTTGGGCTTAGGAGCATGACTGACTTCTCATCTGCCCTGTAAGGAGACATTCCGAGACTAGGTTTGGTGCAACCCCAGAAAGAGATTATTTTTTTATGGAATGCAGCTGCGATATGCATTAGGCCTGTATCGTTTGATAGCACAAGTGCGCTTCGTTTTAAAACATAAGAAGACTCTTCAAGGCTTAATTGACCACAAAGATTATACAGGTTTGACCCCTTGCTGGAACGCACGATTTCATCACCATTGTTTTTATCCATCGATCCACCGAGCACTAGTATGGGTACATTGAGTCCCTTACAAACCTCAATGATATGATTAAGAGGCAGCATTTTTTTGGGATATGAGGCTCCAATAACCCAAGCTAAGTATGGGTTAGACAGATCGATGGGGAGTTTGCAACTTGTGATTTTAAAACCTTCTGGAATGAAAAAATCTAAGCCGTTTCCATCATCTTTGATGCCGATTTTTTTGACAGTTTTAAAATAACGAGCGACAATATGTTCTCCTTTCAAAAGATCTATACCCGCTCGCACAAGCAGTGTTTTTTTAAGATTCTCCTTATTGACAATAAGTGTTGTCTTGGAGAGTCCTTGCCGCATTTTAAATGACTTTAGATTGTTCTGAAGGTCAACAGTGATATCGTATCTTTCCTTGAGTAAAACGTCCTTAATACCGGCGTCTTCTAAATAGAATATCTGGTCAATGAATGGATTGTTTTCAATGGCATTTTTGAATTTTTTCTTCACCAAATAATGTATGCAATAGCCACCTTGTTGTTTTAAGGCGCGAACGACAGGAGAGGTAAGTACAACATCCCCTATTGAGCTAAATCGAATGATTAATATTGTTTGCATCTTTTTTTCTAACGGGTCCATATTGATTCAAGAAAAATCCCTATTTCTTCTAAGGCAACTTTGGAAAAGGTTTCTTCTAACATACCGTATTCACTAATAGTACAGGTTGTGCATTTTTGGAAAAGGTGGTTTAGTCCCTCTAATTCTTTAACCACCTGAATTTTATCGTTTTTGGGTAAAAGTTTTTTATACCCTTCAATATTTTCTTTACTGGTGACCTGAATATCTTTAGACCCTATTAGCACAAGAATATGACAATCTATTTTTTTGATATCTTCAGAGGGAGCGTATTTAATAAACTGATCCATCCACGGGTTCATCACGGTTTGTTTTATCTCATTTTGGAGGTCTTTTATCTCTTTCTTTTTTAGAGTGCCTTTTTTAATCATGAATTTCGCATACTTTTTTATCAGGACATCTAGTTTTTTTTCTAATTCATCCTTGTTATACGCTTCTATTACGGCTGCGTAAATGGATTTGTTAAATGCTTTTGAAATCGCTAGATCTTCTTTTTCAACTGCTGAACTTTCTAAAATGAGTGCGGACTGAATCGTTATAATTGAGTCCCCTCTAATTGACGTTCCTGCTAATGAGACAATGCCTGATAAGTTCTTTAGCCTTGCCGCTAAAATATTTGCAATGAGCCCGCCTTCACTGTGCCCCATAACCACAATTTGATTTGCATTTACATCTTTGCGTCCCATCAGATAACTTACTGCTGATTCTGCATCAGCTGCAAAATCCATTGTTGTTGCCCCATTAAATTCACCTTCGGAGTCAAATGTACCACGGTCATCGTAGCGCAGCACTGCATAGCCTAAATTCGTAAGGTAATCGGCGATGACCCAAAATGGTCGGTGTGATGAGATTTCCTCGTCACGGTTTTGCGGCCCACTTCCCGAGACCAATACAACAGCTGGGAATGGTCCGTTCGTTTTAGGTTTGGTAAAGCTGCCTGCGAGGTAAAAAGAATCCAGTTTGTTTAAAAATCTTACATCTTCAATTTCATAGCTAATCAGTCCTTTTGGATTTTGTGGACGTTTTAATTCCTTGGCACTTTGTACTTCCTTGTAGAAGACCATTTGCTCGGAAATGGCGCCTTGTTTGAAAACACCTACAATTGAATCTGAATAGTAAGTTCCCACATAAGTTACTCCTATGTTTTTCATAAGAACCTGAATACCCTTTTTCTTTAATATGGTAATCTCCGCAGGCATATCAAAGGCCATTTGTTTTGGTGAATCGACGGTTAATTTTGCATTTTTTCCATCTTTTTGAATATGAAACACAAGCGGTAAATCTGCAGCGTTCAGTGTTGCATACCAATCACCATATGGAGACTGCGAAAAGCAAAGTTGAGAAACAAAGAAGAAAAGTAGCGCAAGTTTCATCAAACAGGGATGTTTAATTTTTTCAAAATAAAGTGCATTAGCCATGCGGGGCCAATAAGAAGAAATTGAATATCTTTTAAAAAAGAGGGTTTCTTCCCTTCAATATTGTGACCAATAAATTGGAATACCCAGCTCGCTGCAAAGATCGCGAGGTAAATCCATAACGGCGCGCTGAGCAGGTTGATCTTCGAACAAAGAAATATACATACTACAGAAAAAAGAAACATTCCGACCGCCAAAGGAAAGGATAGTGAGACATAATAAATCAACACGAGTACTAAAGCAATAAGAGCCCAGTTCACATTGATCCCCTTATAAATAAATAGTTCCATAGGGAAAGGGATGATAGAAACAAGCCCTACGATACTAAAAAAAATTGCGGGAACACAGATCCAATGGATCAGTTTATTGGTTGCGTTTTTATGACTTTCGCCATACGCATCAAGAAGGGAATTTATTTTATTCATACCCTAATATAAAATGAATCTTGCAAATAATGCCATTTAGGCAAAAATGCGCTTTAACTCACTGGCTTCCGAGGGCTTCATTTTGCCCGCCAGTATTAAGGAAAGCTGTTTTCTTCTTAAAGCCGCTTCATAGCGCTCATTTTCTTGTTTAGATTCTGGTATTAGTTCAGGAACTTGTATGGGCCTACCATGTTGATCTACAGCAACAAATGTATAGATAGCATCATTACACATCTCTCTTTCACCCGTTACCTGATCCTCGACAAAGACGTCAATAATAACCTCCATTGAGGAATAAAAAGACCTTGAAACTTTTGCTTCTAAGGTTACAATAGATGAGTGTCGAATCGGCTTCTTGAATGAAACATGATTTACAGATGCTGTGACTACAACTCTGCGGCAATGTCTCTGCGCAGCTACGCTGGCAATGACATCCATCCAAGCTAAAAGTTCGCCTCCAAATAGGTTTCCTAAAGTATTGGTATCATTTGGTAAAACGACTTTTGTCGCTACAGAAAAAGTTTCACTTGCTTTCTTAGATTTCATGGTATAAAATTAAGCATAAGTTACAAGTGTACTTGTGTATTCTCATTTTAAATATTTAAGATAGCTTCTTGGGTGAATCATACCTACAAATCGAGTTCGTATCGTTTCGCAAAGACTAAATAATTCCCTATTTTAGCAAACCTTAAACGAACTTACACGTTACTATAAAAACTACACAATGAAATTCAAATACTTTCTTCTTACTTTTTCTATTCTTCTTTTTAGTTCTTTAAATGCTCAAACTCATAGGGTTTTTGACCCCTCAAATGCCAGAGATGGTGAGTCAGTAGAATATTGCCACCAGCATGTTAAAATGCAAGAACTCTATAAAGACCCTAACTTTATTGCATTGAATGCGATTTCAGAGGCTGAGTTTCAGGAGAAACTTAAAGAACCTTCTCCAAAAGATGTCGTGTACACTATTCCTATTGTATTCCATGTACTTCACAACGAGGGTTCTGAAAACATTTCTGACGAACAAATTTATGATGCTTTATCTCTTTTGAACCGTGATTTCCGAAAAGAGAATCCAGATGCTGCAACCGTGCATTCCGACTTTCAAGGTATGCCTTCAGATATTGAAATTGAATTTGTTTTGGCGACAAAATCACCTAATGGTCAATGTTTTAAGGGGATTACCCGTACATCTTCAGTATTAAGTGTTCAGGGTGAGGATGGGACGGAGCAAGTGAGCGCTATCGTATCAGGTAATGATATCTACAATGGAACTTGGGCTGGAAATAAGTACTTAAACATATTTGTCTGCGGAGATATCGGAGGTGCTGCAGGTTATACTTACAATCCGGGTGGATGGAATGCTACAAGCATGACCAATGGGATTTGGTTGTTGCATAATTATACGGGTTCTATAGGAACGAGTTCTTTAGGTACAAGCCGAACGCTGACCCACGAGGTTGGACACTGGTTGAATTTAAGTCATACTTGGGGAGGGGATAACAACCCGAATCAAGCATCAAGTTGCAACCAAGATGACCAGGTGGATGATACCCCGCTTTGTAAAGGTGTTACTTCCTGTAATATGAATTCGAATGGATGTAGCGGTGACAATTCTTATTGGGGATTTGATATAAGAGATAACGTTGAGAATTATATGGACTATTCGTACTGCTCAAAGATGTTTACTGAGGGGCAAAGAACAAGGATGCGTGCAGCGCTTCAGGTTCAAAATACCGGGCGTAAAAATCTATGGCAAACAAGTAATCTTAATGCAACGGGTGCAACAGGTGTTATGGTTCTTTGTGAAGCAGCATTTGATGCTAATAGAACCACTATTTGTGCAGGAGACGAGATTCAGTTTACAGATGATTCTTACAATGCCGTTTCGACTTGGGATTGGACAATTACACCATCTACGGGATGGGAATTTGTAAACACAACGGACAATAGCTCTCAAGACCCAAATATTGTGTTTTTTCAAGAGGGAATTTATTCTATTTCTTTAACGGCATCAGATGGGTCGAGTACGGATGTGGAAACGAAAAACAATTATAT
Source organism: uncultured Flavobacteriales bacterium (assembly GCA_905182775.1). GTDB lineage: Bacteria > Bacteroidota > Bacteroidia > Flavobacteriales_D > Crocinitomicaceae > UBA952. Next base: position 6,430 of record CAJJCU010000176.1, on the reverse strand, counting down.
AAGAGTATTGCCCGTTTCTGCTAGTTTACCTTATTGGGAAGGTTTTGAGGAGTATACAACTTTGCAAAATTTGACAAATTGGGAAGTGCTCAACGTAAATAATAACAATGAGTTTTCTCTCGAGTCAGGTTTTGGGTATTCTGGTAATAAATGTGCAAGACTTCCAAATTTTGGCCAGCAAGGGTCTAATGTTGATGAATTGATTTCTCAGTCCATTGACGTTTCAAGTGTCTCGGACACAAGTGATATTACCCTAAGCTTTCGTTACGCCTATCGCAAGAAGACCTCTTCAGATTACGAATTGTTTAAAGTCTTCGTTTCTAGTAATTGTGGTGATGTGTGGTCGCAGAAAAAGACTTTAGGTGGAAGTCAATTAGGCTCTCAGGCATCAAACTCATCGTGGTTTCCATCTTCAACTGCTGATTGGAAAACGGTGCATATGACAAATATTTCAGAGGCTTATTATACTTCAAACTTTAGAATGAGATTCAGATTTGAAGGCGAGGGTGGTAACAATTTTTATTTAGATGATATTAATTTATATGAGGGGAGTCCTTCTGATGATCTGGTTAATGGACTTTATGACGGTCAGCAAGAAATAGGCCTTAGTCTATACCCCAATCCAACGGATTCTGAAATTTCAATTGACTTTAATTTGAACTCAAATGAAAAAATTCAGATTGATATCGTAGATATTTTAGGGAAAAAGATTCGTTCACTCATCATTAATGCGAATGAAGGAAAGAATAGCGTATTTATCGAGACACAGTCATTTGCAAAAGGGGCTTATCGTGTTCACATGAATGGCAAGACGGTTTCGTCATCGCTTCCATTTGTGAAGCTATAGGTTGTTTTTTCTAAAGTGCTCCTTGATCAGTGCTGACTTCTTTGTACCTGCAATTTTCTGAAGCTCAACTTCATTGGCTTTTTTGATCCCTTCCAAGGTTTTAAAATTCTGGAATAGGGCTTCAATCGTTTTTGGTCCCACGCCTTTGATTGTGTCCATTTGTGTTTGAAGTGCTGCGGTGCTGCGTTTATTTCTGTGGTGTTGAATTCCAAAACGATGCGATTCATTTCGCATAAACTGAATGAGCTTTAGACTCTCGCTTCTTTTATCTAGGTAAATAGGGTATGAATCACCAGGGAAAAATATTTCCTCAAGTCTTTTTGCAATACCAACAATAGGGACCTTGCCTCTAAGTCCTAACTCCTGTAATGCCTCTACAGCAGAACTCAGTTGTCCTTTTCCTCCATCAACGATAACAAGTTCCGGTAAGGATAACTTTTCGTCGAGAAGTCTTTTGTACCTGCGATAAACGACTTCTTTCATCGTTGCAAAGTCATCGGGCCCATTTACTGTTTTTACATTAAAATGTCGATAATCTTTTTTCGAGGGTTTTCCATTTTTAAAGACAACACAGGCAGAAACAGCATGCGTCCCTTGGAGGTTTGAATTGTCAAAGCATTCCATGTGTTTGGGAAGTTTTTTTAGCCTAAATTCCTTTTGAATCGTTTCTAGTATTCTTTGTTCATTGCTGTTTTTTGTCTGAAGAATAGCCTTTTTACGTTGGTTTAATAGGAACGCATTAACGTTCTGAATAGACAGATCTATAAGCTGTTTTTTATCTCCTTTTCTTGGGTATTCAAAGGTATAATTGGGGTGCTGCAGATCAAGCTTGGTATTCACCAATACCAGCGTGTTTTTACTGCTGAATTTTTCTTTTAGTAAATCGATCTGAACGGTACTTATTTCTTCAGCTGTACTGTCTAAAGGGTCTTTTATTTTATTGCTGTAGGCATAAACAATAGAGCCCTCAGTAATCACCAAGAAGTTGATGTAGAATTCTTTTTCCTTTTTGAGGATTGTAAAAACATCTAGATTTTTTAAATCCGATACTATAATAGATTTCGCATTATATTTTTGAATGCTAAAGATATTTCGTTTTAGCTTTTCAGCGTTTTCAAATTCATACCGATCCGCATGCAAAGTCATCCTGTCTTTAAGTAAACGGATTAGCGAATTGGTTTTTCCCGAAAGGAGGAGCTTGGCCTCGTCAATGAGTGTATTGTATTCTATTTCGCTCTGTTTTTGCTCACATGGACCAGCACACTTTCCTATATGGTAGTCCAGGCAAACAGAATATTTGTTTTCATTGATCTTGATAGGGGCAAGATCTAGCTTACAGCTTCTGATCGGATGAAGTTCTTTAATCAGCTCCAAAAGAACATTCATATGCCGAACACTTGTGTAGGGGCCAAAATAAGTCGAGCCATCTTTGATTTTTTTTCTGGTCGAAAAGATACGTGGGAAGGGTTCTTTTTTGACGACGATCCATGGATAGGTTTTGTCATCTTTTAGCAGGACGTTATATTTCGGCTGGTGTGATTTGATGAGGTTGTTTTCTAATAACAACGCATCCGTTTCAGAGGCGACAACCACATGCTCGATGCGGTAAATTGATTTTACAAGAACCTTAGTTTTAAAACTTGAATTGTTTTTTGAAAAGTAGGATTGAACTCTTTTTTTGAGGTTTTTTGCTTTTCCGATATATATAATTTGATCGAGGTCATTTAAAAACTTGTAAACACCTGGTGAGGACGGCAGCACCTGTAAAGAATTTTGAAGATCGTTCGATAAAAGCTTCATGCTATAAATTTAAAAACTAATCCTTAGAATCAAGCATTCCTATATATTTGTATTTATGTTAGATGATATAATCTTAAATGCCTTAAAAGAAGATATTGGAAATGGCGACCACACCTCGCTGTCTTGCCTTTCAACCTCCGATGTCGGTGCAGCAAAATTATTAGTTAAAGAACCCGGTATTTTGGCGGGTGTTGAAGTAGCGAAGAGAGTATTTCAACTTCATGATTCATCCTTAGATGTTAAGGTCTTTATCGAAGACGGTAGTGAGATCCGTGTTGGCGATATCGTTCTCGAGGTGACAGGGTCGGCAATCTCAATATTAAGCACAGAGAGATTGGTGTTAAATATGATGCAAAGAATGAGTGGTATTGCTTCAAAGACCAATAAAATTGTAAATCAGATTGCACATACAGATGCAAAAATATTGGATACGAGAAAGACAACACCTGGAATTCGCCTTCTTGAAAAAATGGCGGTCGTCGTTGGTGGTGGTTGTAACCATAGGTTTGGTTTGTACGATATGATTATGTTAAAAGACAACCATATTGATTACGCGGGTGGGATCCAGAGTGCAATGACAAAAACCTTGCAATATGTCTCGACCCTTGAGAAGCCCGTAGCAATTGAAATTGAAGTTAGAACCAAAGCCGAATTATTAGAGGCCATAGAAATAGGGGGGATGCAAAGAATACTATTAGATAATTTTATGCCAGAAGAGCTTACTGATTTAGTCGGTTTAATTCCTGAGGCCATTGAATCTGAGGCTTCGGGTGGAATTACAGAAGAAAGTATTGTGGCTTATGCCGAAACGGGAGTGGACTATATTTCTATGGGAGCTCTCACGCATTCTGTAAAGAGTTTGGATTTAAGCTTAAAGGCTCGATTTTAAGTAATTCTTTAGATCTAGTAGGAAATCCATATTTTCCTCAAGCTTATTACCAATAACAACCATGTTTGCGCCATGTCGGTGTGCCTGTTCGATGGCTTCAATGGAACGTATCCCTCCTCCAATGATTAATGGGGATCCTACTGAAGCTAAAGCCGAAATCATCGTGCTGTTAATGGGATTTATGGCGCCACTCCCTGCATCTGCATAAATCAATTGGTGTCCCAGAAATTTTCCGGCCATTGCTGTTTTTCTTGCTATAGAAATCTCATCTTGAGGAATAGGAACCGTTCTTGAAACATATTCAACGGAGGTCATTTTCCCTCCGTTTATAAGTAAATATGAGGTAGGGATGACTTCAATATTAATTTGCTCTAGGTCTTCGATTGCTTCCACGTGATGTCCAATTAAGAAATCAGGGTTTCTACCTGAGACCAACGAAAGAAATAAAAGGGCATCTGCTTGTTTCGAGATATGATGTGATGCTCCAGGAAAAAGAACGACAGGCATATCGAGTTTTTGATTGGCTAATTCAACACAACGTGAGAAGTCTGCTTTCGAAACAGAGCTTCCCCCTATAAATACCATATGAGGTTGTGCTATTTGGATTTTATCTAGGAAAAAGGATAAAGATTTGAGATCATTAAATTTATCGGGGTCGATTAATACGGCGATCCCATTCTTCATAGTCTTAAAGCAGCTTAGCACATTCATTTTATGAGGTGGTATAAGTTAGTATCTGTCCATCTATAATTTCATGAGCCATTCCGACTTCAATTACGTGATTCAATTTATGTATTCTGCAAATAAATTCCGTATCCTCTTTTGCGATAACGCGAATATTGTTTTTAAAGCTGAGTCCCGGTTGGTTAACGTATTTATAAGCCGCTTCTTTGATGGTCCATAAGAGAGTCATCTCGTCGCTTGAGTTTTTATCGAAGAATTTCTGCTCTTCGTTATGGAGGAACTTTGATTTGATTCTTAAGACTCGTTCGCTTGGGACCTCTAGATCAATACCTATGTTTATGTTCGAGATGCCTATGCATATACTTTGTTTCGAATGCGAAATAGAAATCTCATTGCGGCTATTCACAAGTAATGGCTTTCTGTTCAAGTCATAAAATATTTCTTGGTTCTTAGCTATTGCGTTTCTCAATTGGCGAACCCCAATAAATTCTTTTTTTCTTGCTTTATTTTTGATTTCTTGTAGCGCTTTTATTTCATTGGGATACAAAAAAGAATCACTTTCCACGAGTTCTTTGGAAAGGATGCCGAAGTGAGCTCCTGAGCGTTCAAATAAAATCACTTAGTTCAATTTTTTTTTCTGAAATAATAGTGGTAAATTTAAGTTAAAGATAGAAAGATTTACATTGTCATTAAATGTTTTTAACAATTCTTTAAAGACCATCTTTTTTTCTATATTTACCTCTTAAAAATACAGAATTTTAAACAAACGATTATATCACTATGGTTCGTAATTTATTTTTTATTTGCCTAAGTACTTTATTTATAAGTACTTACGGTTTTTCGCAGTCAATCAAAGGTATGGTCAAGGACGCTAAAAGCGGCAAGCCGGTAAGTGACTGTTCTATTAAGCTTAGGGTGAATGGAAGTGTTAAAGGAGGGGCTTACTCTGATCAAGATGGTAAATTTCAAATTAATGCACTTCAGCCAGGTTCTTATGATGTTGAAATCAGCAATACGAATGCTGGTTACCAACCCCTATTGAAATCTGGAGTAATTGTCTCCTCTGATAAAACGACTGACCTTAAAGAAATTGAATTAGGAATTGCCGAAAGTGTTCAACAGCTTGGTGAAGTTGTAGTCACCAAATATGTCAAGCCTCTTATTGATCCAAACGGATCTTCAGGAAGCACGACAACGCGTGAGGATATTGCACGCTTGCCCGTGAGGTCTGCTGCCGCTGTCGCAGGTATTACAGGAGGGGTTCAGACAAGTGAGGGCTCCGGAGCTATATCTATTAGAGGTTCACGATCTGATGCTACTTATTATTATATAGATGGTATTAAGGTCCGTGGGTCTTCTAATCTTCCAAAATCAGCTTTGCAAGAAGTTACAGTAATAACAGGTGGTGTTCCTGCTAATTATGGAGATGTTACAGGTGGTATTATCTCAATTACGACGAGAGGCCCATCAAAAACATACTTTGGAAGTGTCGAAGCAGTTTCTTCTGGCTTCTATATTAATGGTGAAGATCCAGATGGTTATGATGGAAAAGTTTATGGTTTAGATCAATTTGGCTACAATCTTTTTGAAGGAATGTTGTCCGGTCCTCTTCTTATGAGAAAGGATTCTGTTGGAGAGAAAACTGATCCCATTCTAGGTTTTTTGATTTCGGCAAATTATTCAGACCGATTAGATTCAAGACCTTTATCCGGTGGTTCATATCGTATCAAGAAAGATGTTAGAGATGATCTTTTGGTCAATCCATTGCGTCCTACATCAACTGGTTTCGGTACTTTTCATAATGCTCTTTTTCTTAAAGAATCTGATTTTGAGAAGTCTGCTTGGAGAATGAACGCGCGCTCAAGATCCGTTTCTGCTCAAGGGAAAATAGATGTTAATACAGGTCCAAGTGTGAATCTTCAATTTGGTGGCTCATTGAATTATAGCAATGGAAACAATTATTCATATGGAGGGTCCTTACTTAATTTTGGGAACTTTGGTGTTTCTGAATCCTTAGACTATCGTGTTTTTGGTAGATTTACACAGCGTTTCACAAGTGACAAAGAAAGTAGCTCCAAAATCAGGTCAGCCAACTACAGCTTAATGGTTGATTACTCGAAGTCAACAAGAGATGTATATGACCCTAAGCATAAATACAATATGTTTAATTACGGTCATGTGGGTACTTTTGAAACGTCAAGAAGGCCGTC
>CAJJCU010000175.1 GCA_905182775.1 uncultured Flavobacteriales bacterium | reverse complement strand
AATGTTGGTGTTTTTGGATTGAGGGCTATTCAAAAGGCTAAAAACGTAAAAGCCTATTGCTTTGAGCCAATTCCAGATATCTTCTCCGTGTTGGACAAAAATGCAAGGGTTCATGGCCATGGAAGGATCCATACCTTTCAAATGGGCGTTTCTGATGCTTCAGCAAAGGCGGTATTCACCTATTTCCCTAATACACCAGCGTTGTCTACTTTACACCCTGAAGAATGGGACAAAGATCCAAAAGCTTTCTCTAGAGCTGTAAAAGGCACTATGAAAAACCCTCCAGATGGAATGAAGTGGATGAAGTTAATCCCATCGGTTTTCTCTGGGCTTATTGCAAAGTTTTTAGTTAAAGGAAAAAAACTAGTCGAATGTAACTTAGTGACACTCTCCTCAATTATAGAGAAAGAACAAATAAAAAAGATAGATTTACTTAAAATCGATTGTGAGGGTGCAGAGTATTCAGTGCTAAAAGGAATCTCTAATGAACATTGGCCTTTGATTAAGACCTTGGTTGTTGAAGTTCATGATATCGATCATCGACTTGATAAGATAAAACAAATGCTAAAAGAAAAAGGATTTTCAAAATTACATCACGAAAGAGAGGTAGGACTTGAAGATTCGGTTATGTTTAATTTATTTGCATTGCGATGAGCCGAGAATGGGTAGCAATTGGCACAGTCCTGGTTCTTATTGGTTCAAATTTTTTTGGGTTACTGTACAGTATACTCGTTCTTAAGACAGATCTTTTTAAGCCTTTTCGCATTCAAACCAAGGCATACCAGAAAGCCATTTTTAAAAAGAGAATGCCTCTTTTTTTGTTCAATTTCGCGATTCTTATCAGTGTAGCAGGTTTTGGGTCATATTTAATTTATGACAGCATAGATACCACTTTTATCCCCATTTGGATGATTGGTATGCAAGTCCTTTTTGCCTTTATTATCGATGATTTCTGGTTCTATTTCTTTCACCGCTGGTTGCATGAAAATAAATTTATGCTCAAGCATATACATTCTATTCACCATCGCGCAACAACCCCTTTTCCTTTGGAATATCTCTATGCCCATCCTCTCGAATGGATGCTTGGGATGCTTGGTGTGGTGATTGCTTTTGCTTTGATTCTTGTTGTGATGCCCATTAATATTTATGCTTTATGGCTTTTTGGGATGCTGAGAAATCTTCACGAAATACATATTCATTCTGATTTGGAATTACCATTCTTTAGTAAAATACCTTTTCTGAGTAAAACAAAGCATCATGATGATCATCATGCACGACTGACGGGGAATTACGCTTCAACATTTAGTTGGATGGACAAGCTCTTCAAAACGACCTTTAAAAAATGAGACATCTAATTTTTATTTCTACTATTTTATTTGGGTCGTATTTCACCCATCATGCGCAAAATAATTTCGATTTAACCGTTAAAATTGAAAATATCAAACACAATAGGGGAGTGGTGCAGCTGGGTTTATATAATACGGCCTCAAAATTTCCAAAAGTTAACGAAACCTATCAAGTGGCTCGTGTTAAAACCGTGGGTAAATCTAGAGTATATACCTTCAAAAGCTTGCCGAAAGGAAGCTATGCTGTCGCTATTTATCACGATGCAAATGCCAATAAAACTTGTGACACTAATTTTTTGGGTATTCCAACAGAGGCGTTTGCTTTTTCAAATAACATCCGACCTAAATTTTCAGCGCCATCTTTTCAATCCTGCTCTGTATCCTTGATTAAGGATGTTGAAATCGAGATTCGATTGGTTTATTAGGAGCCAATTATTTCTACTACTTGCTCAATTTGGTTCTCGATAGATCGAATGCCGTCATTGATGATATAATAAGGCGTTAATGCCATCTTTTGATCATCCGTCCATTGGGTTTTCATTTTTAACCTCAATTCCTCTTTGGTATCCCCATCCCTTTTAAGGAGCCGCTCTATTTTTAGATCTTCGGGTGCGCAGACCAAAATAACAGCATCAAAGCTTTTATATGCGCCCGTTTCAAATAGAATTGCAGCTTCATTGAATAGTAATTTATGATCATGATATTGTTCGCTCCAGGTCTGGAAATCATCGCGAACGATTGGGTGAACAAGGTTGTTTATTTTCTTCCTTAATTCAGGGTTGGTGAAGATTTTGGACGCAAGGAATTCTCTATCTATTCCCTCGTTATTATAGGATTCTGGACCAAATAGTTTTAGGAGTTCTTTTTTAATAATGGGGTTGGTATTCATTATTATTTTTGCTCGTTGATCAGAATAATAGACAGGGTAGTTCATCTTTTCTAGGATATTTCCAACAAAGGTTTTACCGCTTCCAATACCGCCAGTTAGCCCAATCTTCTTCATTGGTTCAAAATTAGGGCTTTTTCCCCATCTAAAATACAGGAATCCATTCTGTAATAAATTGTAATTTCGTGGCATGCAAAAAAAAGAATGGTTTGCCGAATGGTTTGATACACGTTATTACCATATCCTTTATCAAAATAGAGATGACGAAGAAGCAAAGCGATTTATCGAGGCTTTACTCGTGTTTTTAAAGCTTTCGCCGAATGCTTCACTACTTGATCTTGCGTGTGGAAAAGGAAGACACTCTGTTACTTTAAACGCAAATGGTTATCGGGTTTTGGGAGTTGATCTATCTCCCCAAAGTATTGCCTATGCCAAGCAATTTGAGAATGAAGACTTGTCCTTTTCCGTTCATGATATGCGAATCCCAATTGATGGGGTGGGATTTGACAGTGTCTTTAATCTCTTTACGAGTTTTGGGTATTTTGATTCGCAGGCGGAAAATGTAGAGGTATGTACAGCTATTGCAAAAATGTTAAAACCTGAAGGGAAGCTTGTGATTGATTTTATGAATGCGACTAAAGTTATTGGCAACTTGGTGGTTAAGGAGCGTAAATCATTGAGTGGAATAGATTTTAATATTTCAAGAGAATATACGGGTACACACATTGTAAAAGATATACGGTTTAATGATAATGGTGAGGATTATCATTTTACGGAAAGGGTTCAAACCATAGACCGTATGGAATTCGTTAAATTGCTGGAGCCTTATTTTAATATAGAATTCACTTTTGGATCCTTTGATTTAGATGAATATATACCTGAGAAATCAGATCGTTTGATTATCATTGCATCCAGAAAATGATGAGCTTTTTAACATTACAAATCTATTTAATTTTGTCCGTCCTTTTAGGAGGGGTCATGGTTTCCTATTTAAAGGCAACCCATAAGGTGCAAATGATTAAACTGACTTTGGCTTTTAGTGGAGGTTTTCTGTTGGCAATTATTTTTCAGCATCTCTTGCCGGATTTATACCAACATGGTTTTAAAAATGCAGGCCTTTTTATCCTGCTCGGGTTTTTAGTGCAGTTGATTCTTGAGTATTTTTCTGGAGGGATTGAACATGGTCATACACATTCCAACAGCAGTAGTCGCATACCTCTAACTCTTTTCGTCGCCTTATCTATTCATTCGGTTATAGAAGGTTTTCCTCTAGGCGGGGTTTATGGTGGCGGTCATGTTTCGCATATGGGGCACCAACATGAATCTTTGTTTTTGGGTATTATATTCCATCAAATACCTGTTGCAATAGCATTAATGACTTTGTTTTTGAATTCAAGTATGGGCATGCTTAAGTCTTGGTTTTTCTTAGTGCTTTTTGCCTTAACAACTCCACTAGGGGCTGTGCTCGGTATGCAATTCAATCCAGAACAATTTGGTTTAAATATTCATGTGATTTTAGCTGTCGTTGTTGGAATGTTCTTGCATATTTCTACGACCATTATTTTCGAGACTTCTGAAAATCACAGGGTAAACCTTCTGAAATTAGTTAGTATTCTGTTAGGGGGAGGATTGGCTATGCTCTTGTCATAGAGTGTCTAACGTTAAAATATTTGTATCTTTAGGTATAACTAAAACGTAAACTCTCATGGAAACATTTTTGTATAATTATCTTCTTTCCAATTCTGGATTTATTGGAGCAGCCGTCGGTGTAGTTTTACTCATACTATATGCGCTTCTACTTTTGCCTTACATTCAAGCATTACTTGTTTATGAGAAACAGAAATGGTTAGAAAAAGAGTTCGCTAAAAGCACGACGGCTAGTGCCGAAGAAAGTTCTTTCCGAAAGCGCTTATTAGAAGCGGCGGCACCCAGCCAATCTTTTCCGATATATAAGTTTTTTAAATTTGGTTTAGCTGTATCAGGGATTATCGCCGTTTTTGGTGGCTTGTTGGTATTGTTACTTCCAGATCAGATCACATCGGAAGTCTTAGATAAAATTTTATTTATTCCCCTTTTGATTGGTTTGTTGGTTTATTTTGTCTGTTATACGCTATTTTCAGGTCACGGTTTATGGAGGGAGGTTTCAGCTGTCTTTTTGTATATTGGTGTGGCTTCTACAATCATCATGGCCTATTTTAATTTTGACATGTATGAATGGCTTAGGTCTGACCTTCTTGCCTTTGTTGTTTTAAGTATTGGTTTGTCAATTGTCTACCATCTCAAATCTGTTCTCGTATCCTATATTTATATGGCACTTGTTGCTGCTTCTGCAGTTGGGGTTGGTGTTTTTGTAGAGGACAATTGGTTGTCTTTTTTACCTCAGATTTTATGGGGTTTTGGTGCGTTAATTCTGTTCTTTTGGTTGCCTAGATTACGTAAAACATCAGATGTTGGTCCACGAGAGATTGTTTTTGGCGTTTTATTTGTACTTATGATTATGGCATTGTCATTTTTTCAATTGTCAGGTCCTTCTGGACTTTACCTTGCGATTTTCACGATAATACTACCAGGGTTGTATATTTTTTCAAAAGCATTTTTTAATAAAGCCAGTAATATTTTTGGTCGTCCTATTGAGATTGCAGTCATTCTTATGATTATAGCCTTAGGCTTTACCCTTTCATATAAAGAGGCATTGATTGAGGTTCAGAATACGATTGCCTTATTTGAGAATTATTCTTTTAATAAACAGTTCTCTTATCTGATCCTTTTGGGATTAATTGTTGGCATATTTTATATATACAGTAATGAAATTGAAGAAAATGAAATCTCATTGAATCCAGGGCTGATGTGGTTTCCGCTATATATCTTTGTGGTAAGCTATCTTTTTCCTGCGGGCTTTGGATCTTATTTGATTTTGATTTATTTGATCTGGATGGGTTACGGATATGTTACGGTAGGGACTCGCACGAAGTCCGAATTGAAAACGTATCTAGGGGTAACTATTGTTTTTTCAGCAGTCCTCTTTAAACTTTTAGAATTCTTTGCAGAGGATTTATCTGAGAACAGGAATGGCCTAGCGATTTTTCTTATCATTTTGGGGTGTGTTTTTATCGGAATCGTATTTTATCTGCGGGAGAAATGGCAGGTAACGAGTACGCCAATGAATGAGATTTCAGAAACTCAAAGTACTTTCAAAGAAGACACCGAATAGCGCCCTATTGATTACATAATTAACAGTTATTTTATATTCTTTTGATGAACTAAAGTAGGGTTAAAGAGGTTATATAACTAACTTTATGTGATTGCTATTTCACGTTTTTATACTGTTTGAATATATCCGCTTCAATGAAAAACAAACTTTCAGATAGAATCCTTTTACAATCTAGTCCTTTTATTATAGCTGGACCATGCAGTGCTGAAACACCAGAACAGGTGCATCAAATTAGTACGGAGCTTTCAGTCAATTCTCAAGTTCAAATGCTTAGGGCCGGAATATGGAAACCGAGGACGCATCCAGACAGTTTTGAAGGGTTAGGCGTTAAGGCCTTGCCTTGGCTTGTCGAAGCGGGTAAAAATATAGGCATCCCAACATGTACAGAGGTGGCCAATAAGGTTCATGTTGATGCCGCACTTAAAGCAGGAGTTGATGCACTATGGATTGGAGCAAGAACAACGGTGAATCCTTTTGCTGTTCAAGAAATTGCGGATGCCTTGAAAGGTACCAATACGCCTGTACTTATAAAAAACCCAATCAATCCTGATCTAGAATTATGGCTTGGTGCTTTTGAACGTTTTAATAATGCGGGCCTTGATGACCTTACTGCAATACACCGTGGATTTTCAATCTATAACCATGCAAAGTACAGGAATGTTCCGAGCTGGGAAATACCTATTGCTTTTAAAGAAAGTCGTCCTGAAACCCCATTGATTTGTGACCCGAGTCATATTACGGGCAATAGAAATTTATTGCTAGAAGTGAGTCAGTATGCCATGGACCTGAATTTTGATGGATTAATGATAGAAACTCATCCGAATCCAGATCAGGCTTGGTCCGATGCCAAGCAGCAAATAACGGCTGATGGATTAAATGATTTGCTTGGAAGACTTGTTCTTAGACAGCCTGATTTCTCTCATGATGTCGCTTCGATGATCGATGAAATCCGAGAGAAAGTATCAGTTTTGGATGATCAACTCTTTATTTTACTTAGTGAAAGAATGCAGCTCAGTGAGGAGGTGGGTATCTTGAAACGTGAGAATAACATTACCATTTTACAACAAGAGCACTGGTCTCAATTGATTTCTAAAAGGCTTTCACAAAGCGAAAGTTATCATTTGACACCTCAATTTGTGAGGATTTTGATGGAAGCGATTCATCAGGAATCAATACGCCATCAAACTAGAATAATGAACCCAAAGACGAATAAGTTTTCATGATTAAAGAGGTCGAAAAAGGTGTGTTATGCGGCGAGGTGCTGGTTCCGTCCTCTAAAAGTGACGCGCAGCGGGCTATCCTAGCTGCAGCATTGGCAAAGGGGAAATCTCGAATATGTCATATTGGTTTTGGTGATGACGTTAGAGCAATGCTGAACTGTATTAAAGTAATTGGAGCAGAATTTAGCTTAAAAGAGGGTTATATAGATGTAATCGGTGCAAATTACTTTCCTGCTAAGGCCTCTTTTGATTGTGGAGAAAGTGGTTTGACTTTTCGGCTATTATCGGCAATATGCTGTTTACATAAAGGGGAGTATACTTTAAACGGAAGCGGTTCAATTCTTACAAGATCGCACAAGTTTATTGACGATTTTGCTCTCAAATATGGAATAGAAGTTAAATCTAATTCTAGCAAGCTTCCTTATTTGATTAGTGGAGGATTAGATCCTAGTTTGGTTTCAATCGAAACTGATGGAAGCATGACCTCTCAGTTTATTTCTGGTTTACTTATGGGAATTCCATTACTGGGAACGGGGCTTCTTCTTCATGCAAAGGACCTGCGAAGTCTTCCTTATGTGAAAATGACATTGAAAACAATGAAATACTTTGGTATTCATGTAGGTGTTGATAGAGATATCGATTTTACTATTTCTAAGGGCGCTACCTATAAACCAGCTACCTATGCCGTTGAAAAGGATTGGAGTGCTGCAAGTTATTGGATTGCTGCGGGAGCAATTGGGCATCAGGTTTCTTTGAAAGGTCTCAGTTCATCCACGGTTCAGGCTGACGTAGCTATGCTTGCTGTGATACAGCTTATTGGGGGAGGGGCTTTGTTTAAAGAGGATTGTTTGCATGTTCATAGCCCAGAGCCTGGTTCTTTTAGATTTGATGCAACAGATTGTCCTGATTTGTTTCCAGCATTGGTCTGTTTAGCACTATTCTGTAATGGCCTTTCAAAAATAAAGGGCGTCCATAGACTTTTGAATAAAGAAAGCGACCGGGCAAAGGTATTGCTTTCTCAATTTGAGAAAATAGGAGGAGAAATCTATATCGATGGCGATGAAATGTGTATTGAGGGTTTAAGGCCCCTACATTTTGCAGAAGTGAGTTCGCACGGTGACCATCGAATTGCCATGTGTTTGGCGATTACTGCGCTGCAAATAGAAGGTGGTTTGTCAATTGATGGGGCGAGTGCTGTGTCTAAAAGCTATCCCGGATTTTGGGAGGATTTAGAAAAGTTAAGGCCAAAAAAAAATGGGGCAAAAGCCCCATTCAATAGTTAGGTTAAATCCTTAAAAAGGAAGGTCGTCTTTTTCTTCAGTTGCTTTCGCTGCTGGAGCTGCTTGCGCATCTAAAGACATATCAGAAGGGCCTGCAGCAGGAATTCCGCCACCTTGTCCTACTTTTTCTATTCTCCATGCATCAAGTGTATTGAAATACTTTACAACGCCATCTGGACTTGTCCATTCGCGTCCACGAAGATTAAAAGAAACTTCTACTTGGTCTTCAACACCATAACCGTTAAGCATGTCACATTTGTCCTGTACGGATTGAAACATAACATCTTGTGGGTACATTGAAGATGTATCCGTTACTACGAATTCTCTTTTTTTGAACTTCTCACTTATTTCTTGAGTTTCATTAATAACCTTAATTTTTCCTTGGAATTTGTACATGTTGTTTGTTGTGTATTTAGTTGTTAAAAGAAAGAAGCGTCAACCAGGCTTCTTCCAGAAGGTTTTTTTCTAATAATAATTTTGCTCTCTTATGGATCTCTACTTCTAACTGAGTTGCATCTTCTTCCAAAGATAAAAACAATTCACTTAATTCGATGAGTTTGTATTCATTTACATCAGTTTCATTTGGAATTAATTCAATCCCTGCAAGCTGTCCTAAGTTATTGGCAGTCAGTACCTGGCTCTTTAAAATATCTGAGGGCAATTGGTCGTAGCCGATACCGCACGTTGTAATAGGCTTAGGTATTTCAAACATTGAGTTTTCGTCTGCCCTACAATACCAATTTCCGCCCATCCGAGACACCAGGTCTATTTTGTGTTGATCAATCATACCACTTTCATCAAGTATACTTTCATCAATATGGATCTTTAGAACCTCACAGATAATCAAGTTTCCAGCTCCACCTTGGTCTCCCAATTCTATGACCTCATTGACTTTACATTCGAATTGTACAGGGGATTCTTTTATTCTATATGGCTTAACGAGATCGGAATTTACAGGTGTTAATCCACTTTTGATGAACTCATCTGTATTCGATGGGTATGGGGAGCTTGCCAGGCTCATTTGATGAACCAATTCGTAGTTCACAACATTGATAACAACTTCAGGAAGCTTTTTAACATTATTGTAAGTGTCTTTTGTTGTATTTGTTCGACCTGATCTAGCAGGTGAGAAAACCAGTATAGGTGGATTCGCGCTAAAAGCATTAAAGAAACTAAAGGGTGCCAGATTTGGAACACCTTCTTCATCAATGGTAGATGCGAATGCAATTGGACGTGGGCCAACGGCACCTAAAAGATAACGGTGCAGTTTAGGTACTTCTATGTTTTTTGGGTCTATTGAAATCATAATATTGCAGTTACAAAAGTAATTAGAACTATGCTTAATGTAGGGGATAGTTTCTTTTTTTATTCACAATTTTCGCACTTTAAGCACTACATACAACGGATTAGATTTGTAATTTAGACTCATGATAATAAAAGCTTGGCTTTTCTTTATATTGTTGCTGTGTTTTACTTTCAATTCGTATTGGTCGCAAAATAAGCTAGATCAATCTGGGAATAAAACGGGGAACTGGGTGTTTAAAGGGAAAGACCATCCTTTTTCAAATTACCCGAAGGAATCAAAAGTTGAAGAAGGAAATTTCATCAGTAGTAGAAAGGAAGGAATATGGGTTCGCTATCACCGTGATGGAAGAACGCCAAAGCTCAAAGGTAATTATCGAAACAACCGTCCCGAAGGTTTTTATATTCGCTATTATTCGAATGCTAAAAAGATGGAGGAGGCGACCTTTGTTCAAAATAAATATAAAGGAAATTGTATTCGTTATTTTAAGAATGGTAAAATTGCCTACAGAGGAAATTATAATAATAGTGGAGAAGAATCGGGGAAAATTCAATATTTCTATAAGAATGGAAAGCCACAATTGGCCTATTCAGCAAAAAACGGAAAGCCATTTGGGACGATTAAGCATTACTACAGGAATGGATCTTTAAAATATGAAGTGATACTAGATGTGTCAGGAAAAAAAGAGTCTATAAGGACCTATGAACCTTCTATTGAAAAACCAGTACAGGTGGCTCGAGATAACTCATTAAAACCTCCAAGAGTTGTTTCTCGAAATACGAGGGGAGTGAGATTCGAAGAGTTTGGGTACAATAAGCTGTATAATAAGAATGATGAAATTTGGATGGATGGTACCTTTAGAAATGGTATCCTTTGGGATGGAAAAGTTTACGAGTATGATATGGACGGTATTATTATGAAAGTGAAAGTCTATAAAAACGGTAAATACCATTCCGATGGTCAATTTTAATATTCTATTACTTCTGTTACTTTTGTAAAAAAAACAATAAATATGAAAGCATATGTTTTCCCTGGTCAAGGCGCTCAATTTTCAGGTATGGGCAAAGAACTTTATGAATCATCTGCATTAGCTAGAGATTTATTTTCTAAAAGCAATGATATTTTAGGTTTTGATATCCAAAAAATCATGTTTGAAGGTACAGCGGAAGAGCTCAAGCAAACCAAGGTCACACAACCTGCAATTTTCTTGCATTCTACAATTTTAGCAGCTTGTTTAGGTGATTCTTTTGCGCCGGACATGGTGGCCGGTCATTCATTGGGTGAGTTTTCTTCGCTTGTTGCAAATAAGTGTTTGAGTTTTGAGGATGGATTAAAGCTCGTTTCAAAACGTGCGATTTCTATGCAAGGTGCTTGTGAAATAGAGCCTTCTACTATGGCTGCTATTCTAGGTCTTGAGGATCATGTGGTTGAAGCTATTTGTGCTTCTATTGATGGAGTTGTTGTTCCTGCAAATTACAATTGCCCAGGGCAGTTAGTCATTTCTGGTGCAGTTCCTGCGGTGGAACTTGCCTGTTCTAAGTTAAGTGAAGCTGGTGCTAGGCGTGCTATGATTTTGCCTGTTGGTGGTGCTTTCCATTCTCCTTTGATGGAGCCTGCAAGAGAAGAATTGGCTTCTGCAATCGAGGCTACTCATTTTAGCGCTCCGATTTGCCCTGTATATCAAAATATAAATGCGAGCCCAGTTTCGGATCCAAATGAAATAAAAAAGAATTTGGTTTTACAACTAACTGGAGCGGTTAAGTGGACACAAATTATGGAGCGAATGCTTAAGGATGGCGCAAGTCATATCATTGAAGTAGGTCCTGGTAGGGTTTTACAAGGTTTATTTAAAAAAGTAAATAGAGAGGTCCTTACAGAAGGAGCTGCTTTAGCTGATTAGACCTTTAGGGTACAAGACGTCCCAAAGAAATAAGCCCTCTGCTGGAGCAGATGATGCAGCTTTTTGTCTGGATTTAGCATTTATAATACTTTGAAATTCTTCTGGTTTAATTTTTTGTAAGCCAACTTCAACGAGTGTTCCAACGATCGCTCTAACCATGTTTCTTAAAAATCGATTTGCTGAAATTTCAAAGACAAGGTTGTTTTCATGCATCGTGAATTGAGCCTTCTTTACAGAGCAAATATGTGTTTTTACATCTGTACTCGTTTTAGAAAAGGTTTCAAAGTCATAGGTGCCAATGAGCATTTTTGCTGCCTTATTCATGGCTTCAATATCCAGAGGCCGCTTAATCCACCAGGATGCATTTGATTTAAAGGGGTCTTTCAGACCATGAATAAAATATTTATAAGTCCTTAATTCTGCATTAAATCTAGCGTGTAGGTCTTTGTCTACCTTAACTATTTTATGAATTGAAATACTCTTAGGGAGAATAAGGTTTAACTTGAAGATGAATTGATTTTCATCAATTTTTTCACTCAAATCGGTATGGAAATAATATTTTTTTGCGTGAACACCAGTATCTGTTCTGCCACATCCCATAATAGAAATCTTTTTCAAAGAAAATAATTTACTAAGCGCATCCTCTATACATCCTTGTACGGTAGGAGTTTGAAGTTGTTTTTGCCAGCCGAGGAAATTCGTGCCTTCATAGGATATTTCAAAAAAATAACGGGGCATAGTATTAATCAGGGGTTTAATGCATAGAGTCCTTAAAACGTTTTATTTTTTTAAAAATGGAAAACCTGAATTGGATAGGTCAATTTTAAAAATATCATAACTAAAGTAGCCATTGAAATCACTTACGCTCGACACTGTCGCCATATTGTATTCTGGGAAATACTGAAAATGAGTATCGTCATGGACTGTATTAATAGCTGCTCCAAGGTTTGACGGGGTACTCCATTTGTTATTCACCCACTCACTATAATAGACATCATAGCCCCCCATTCCGGGAAGGGCATCACTACTAAAAAAAAGAAATTTCCCATCACCGGTAATGAAAGGCGTTGTTTCTCTTCCAAGTGTATTTACGGAAACCAAAGCTCTGGCTTCACCCCATTTGTCATCAATACGCTGTGCTGTATATAAATCAGTCAGGCTTTTATCGGATTTGCGATCACTAACGAATACCATTGTTTGCGTCGCCGTCTCATCCTCATCAAAACTTGTATCTGATATTGTAGCTGATCCTTCAAAGTAGCTTGTATTTATAGATTCCGATTTCAACGGATCAATATACCATGAGCTATCCTCATCATCTGCTTCAAATTCATAAATTTCAGAGCTGGCAGTTGATTTTTCTACTGATGCCGAGGTATTGATTGTAATGAGTCCATATTTGCCATTCCTAGAGACAAAGCTTATGGCATCAAAGCCTTCCGTATTATATTCTTCCATGGATTCGATGTCAACTTTCCAATCTTTCTTTTGCTCATCCCAATGTGCACTATAGATGTCTTCAAAAAATTTTTGATCGTCATAATTTATATTGCTTCCTGTAGTCTCAGGTTGTCTTGCTGTAAAAAGCAAACGTTTTTTATTGTAAATCAGAATGGCACCATATTCATCATACTTTGTATTGACTGCTCTTGAAAATGGTTCACAGATGTAAACAATTCCTTTTTTAGATTCATTTTTTACAAATTCACATTGGTCAATTAGTATATCCAGCTCGTAATCCTTGGAAATACGCGGTCCTAGTTTTTCTCTTGAAATTGCATAATATATTTTTGCTGAATCGACCTTTTTTAGAGTTTGGTAAATCCGGCCCAAATAATAATAATACTCTCCATCTTTTTTCTTGACCATCATTCGTTCGGCTGCAATAGCGTCCTGGTAGGCATCGTAATAGTTTCTTAGGTAAAATTCTGAAACAGCTAAATGATAGCATGCTTTTCCAGATAAAGGGTTTTTTAATTTTGCTCTTTTGAAAGTAAGCATTGCTGCACTCGCACTTCCTGCATAGAATAGCTCTTTACCTTCACCAATAAGTTTTTTGGCCATCATCTTATCCATGAATGATACTTTTTGATTTATTCCGACAAAGTGTATGGAGAGGATGAGGATAATTGAAAACAATTTTTGCATAGTTGGTCTTTTATTGTATACGGCCTTGCCGAGGGTATATTGTAAAAATATTACTTTTTCCTAACTTAGGTGAGGTATAGTGTTGCTTATATCATATGCCATCAGACTTGAAGACAAAAAAAAAGGACCTGTTTAGGTCCTTTTGGAAATATGTGATCTATTAAAGATTGAATACATTTTTTACCTTATCAACGTAGTCTAATGCTTCCCATGGGAATAGGGTTACATTCATTTTTTCAACCCTTCCAGATGCATCTTTAAATACTTTTTCGACTGTAACACATTTTCGACCCATATGACCATATGCTGCTGTCTCAGAATAAATAGGCGTTCTTAGTTTAAATCTTGTTTCTATTGCGAAAGGTCTCATGTCAAAAAGATCTTCTAGTTTTCGAGCAATTTCTCCGTCGGTTAAGTTTACTTTGGATGTTCCATAGGTATCAACAAATAATCCCATCGGCTTTGCTACTCCAATAGCATAGGCAACCTGCACTAAAATCTCATCGCTTAATCCTGCAGCAACTGCATTTTTAGCAATGTGTCTTGTGGCATATGCCGCAGAGCGATCGACTTTTGAAGGGTCTTTACCCGAAAATGCACCACCTCCGTGTGCTCCTTTTCCGCCATACGTGTCAACGATGATTTTCCTTCCTGTCAAACCAGTATCTCCGTGAGGTCCACCAATAACAAAAACGCCTGTTGGGTTCACGTGGTATGTGATGGCATCCGTGAAAAGCTTTTGTGTTTCTAAAGGAAGTAAAGCCTTTACTCTTGGAATAAGAATTTCGATGACGTCTTTTTTGATTTTGTCTAGCATCTCAGCTTCGCCTGCGAAGTCATCATGCTGTGTAGATAAAACAATAGCATCTATTCTAATCGGTCTATTGTCATCTGAATATTCAATAGTGACCTGTGATTTTGAATCTGGTCTTAAATAGCTTATTTCGTTATTTTCTCTTCGCAGCGCCGCTAATTCTTTTAAAAGAATATGAGAAATTTCGAGAGGAAGCGGCATGTAGCTTTCTGTCTCATTGGTAGCATAGCCAAACATCATCCCTTGGTCTCCAGCACCTTGTTCTTCTTTTACTTCTCTTTCAACCCCCTGATTGATATCTGACGACTGTTCGTGTATCGCAGAAAATACTCCACAAGAGTTACCATCAAACATATATTCACTTTTAGTGTAGCCAATTTTATTGATTACATCTCTAGCTATTTTTTGAACATCCAGATAGGTGTTTGATTTGACTTCCCCCGCTAGAACAACCTGCCCGGTTGTTACCAGAGTTTCACAAGCGACTTTTGATTCTGGATCAAAAGCAAGAAAATTATCAATTAGCGCATCAGAAATTTGATCAGCTACTTTATCTGGGTGCCCTTCGGAAACGGACTCTGAAGTAAATAAATAAGACATGTAGAATAATTATTAGGGTGCAAATGTAATGATTTCAGATTGAAAAGTTAAATGAAAAATCGCTTGTTTTCAGCAACCATTTTTCTTAGAAGGGGATTTGGCCTGTATCGGTCTTCTCCGTAGAAATCAAATAACTCCTGTAGCTGCTTGAGAACAAGGTCTAAACCGATTTCATCTCCCCATTTTAAAAGTCCTTTTGGATAGTTTACGCCTTTAGTCATCGCTAGATCAACATCTGTTGCGCTAGCGACGCCCATAAATACAGCATCAATTGCCTCATTAATGAGTAGGTAAAGAATACGGTTTAAAATAAGGGAGCCTAATGCTTTGTCTTTTAAGGGTTCTGAATTGCGATTTCCTTCAGTATAATGGAAATAGCCTCTGCCTGATTTTCGTCCCAAATAACCTGCTTCAGCGTAGCGCTTTTGGGTAAACGATGGTTTAAATCTAGGGTCATAAAAGAATGCCTTGAAAACAGATTCCGTAACAGCAAAATTGACATCGTTTCCAATATAGTCCATCAGTGTAAAAGGCCCCATTTTAAAACCTCCTAGCTCTTTAAGAGCCCAGTCTATGGTCGCAAAATCGGCAATCCCCTCCTCATAAATACGAAGTGCTTCACCATAAAAAGGTCTAGCTACACGATTGACAATAAATCCGGGCGTATCCTTACATAATACAACTGTTTTACCCCATTTTTTTATTAGTTTTTTCGCGGTATCTGTCGTTTTTTTCGCGGTTTGAATAGAGGGTATAATTTCAACCAACGGCATAAGAGGGGCCGGATTGAAAAAGTGAATTCCTAGAATTCGGTTTGAATTTTTTAAGACAGCACCAATAGAAGCAATGGATAATGAAGAGGTGTTAGAAGCTAAAATACAATGCTCAGATACAATCGCTTCTAATGCTTTGAAAATCTTGTGTTTGATTTCAACGGATTCAATAATCGCCTCGATGACTAAGCCACAGGGCCATAATTCACTTATTTTCGGAGTAAATAGAATCCTACCCAAAATAACTATTCTCTCTTTATCTGTTATTCTTTTTTTCTCGACAAGTCTGAGAAGTACTTTCTCTAAATTTAATTTAGACATTTGAAGTTGTTCCTCACTGTGGTCATGCAATATCACTTGATGCCCATTTTGGGCTGCGATTTGAGCAATTCCAATCCCCATTGTTCCGGCACCAACAACACCTATTGTTTCAATCATTTTCCTATAAATTTTGCAGTTCTCTTTTCTAAAAATGCTTGCACACCTTCGTTAAAGTCTTTAGTTTGTCCTGCTTCGTTTTGTAATTGTTCTTCAAGCTCTAATTGTTTCTCTAGCGAATTGTTAAAGCTATGATTGATT
>CAJJCU010000174.1 GCA_905182775.1 uncultured Flavobacteriales bacterium | reverse complement strand
CCAATGCGTAATTTTGAAGAGAAATGAGACAGACACCTAAAAAAGCGAGCAATACAAATAGCCATTGAGTTTTATAAATACGCTCTCCAAGAATTAAAAAAGTAAATAACATTGTAAAAATAGGCGCTAAATACTGAATAACCGCTGCAATCGCAAAGGGAAGATTCTGTATGGTCATAAAGAACAAGGTCAAGGCTATCGTCCCCGCAACTCCTCTGATAATAAGCCATTTTTTATTGACACCAAAATAAGGCAGTCCTTTCAGGTATATAACGCAGGAACTCAAAACAAATGAAACAATAGAGCGTGCTAAAACATGTTCGTGCGCAGGTAGAGATTGGATTTCATAGGACAAAAAATTTCCCCCAGGTCCAAATATTTTCACAATAAAATTCACGACTAAAAAACAAAAACCAGAAAGCACAACGTATAGAATTCCCTTTTTCACATCAATAAGTTGAACAAAGAAAATTAATATCCACCTTTCTTTTTTATTTGGTAATTCTTATCTAATAATAGCTTGTAGAGCTTTTCTACAAAGTTTCCTTGAATAATTATTTCTGAATCTTTTACGCTTCCACCAACACCACATTTACTTTTTAACTCCTTAGCTAGTGTCTTTAAATCATCCTCATCTCCAACAAAGCCCTCAATTAAGGTGACTTCTTTACCCCCACGATTTTTTCGATCTAGGGAAATATAAAGTCTTTGAGCTGAAGGATCAAGAGTCTCTTGAACCCCCTCTGTATCTTCGTCAAATTGAAAATCTGGATTGGTAGAATACACCACATTGATTCTATTCTTCTTGCTTTTTTTCATGCGCAAACTTTATGATCTAAAAACTGATGCAAAAGTAATAGATACTTTGTAAGTTAAATATTTAATTTTACGGAAGAACGAAACCAATGAATAAAAAGAAAATCATTACGATTGTAGGTGCAAGACCTCAAATCATAAAAGCTTCCGCAATAAGCCGTGCAATTGATTTATATTATAAAAATGAAATTGATGAACTTATAGTGCATACCGGTCAGCACTATGACCAAAATATGTCGCAAATTTTTTTTGAAGAACTGGGGATTCCCAATCCAAGCTATAATATCAATGTGGGTTCGGGGAGTCATGGAAAGCAGACTGCCAAGATGATAGATGGCATTGAAGAAATACTCTTGAAAGAAAAACCATTTGCCGTGATTCTATATGGCGATACAAATTCAACAATAGCAGGCGCACTTGCTGCTTCGAAGCTTTACATCCCTGTTGTTCACATCGAAGCTGGGCTAAGAAGCTATAATAAAAAAATGCCGGAAGAAATTAATAGGATTGCATGTGACCACATGTCTACCCTATTGTTTTCACCAACAGCGCAAGGGATCTCAAATCTTAAAAAAGAGGGCTTTACTAAGAATCAAGAAGGAAAGGCATCTATGGACCATCCCCACATGTATCACTGTGGAGACATCATGCTTGACAACAGCATGTATTTTAGCCATCTAAAAGACGATTCATCGAAAGTGATGGGTCAATTAAACTTGGAGAAAGACCATTATATTTTATGCACGATTCATAGAGACAGCAACACAGATAAAGAGGCAAATCTTGTTGGTATCTTAAAGGCTTTACTGAATTGCCAAAAAGAAACAAAAATGAAAATTGTTTTGCCACTGCACCCTAGAACTAAGGGAAAGATTGAGCTATTAAAGAAACAAAGTGTTGTAAAACAATTCTTAGAAAATGAAGATATCCATTTGTTGCCACCTGCGGGATTCAATGATATCATAGCACTTGAAAAAAATGCACGTTTAATGATTACTGATAGTGGAGGCCTTCAAAAGGAAGCATACTTTTTCAGAAAACCATGCGTTATACTAAGAGAGCAAACAGAATGGGTGGAAATTGTGGAGAATGGAAATGCAATACTAACGGGTGCTAATTACGGAAAAATAAATAGCGCAATTAAGCACCTATTAACAAAAGATGACTTCACCTATCCTGAACTATTTGGAGATGGACAAGCAGGTAAGTTTATCTGCTCTAAAATCTTAAGCGACCTATAAATTGATGTTAATATTTGTTGAGCAACAGAACGAGCGATTAAAATACACCTTCGATTTTATATTCAAGGAAAGAGATCTAAATTATTCTTTTAGCACTGACGCGCAATATTTC
Source organism: uncultured Flavobacteriales bacterium (assembly GCA_905182775.1). Taxonomy (GTDB): domain Bacteria; phylum Bacteroidota; class Bacteroidia; order Flavobacteriales_D; family Crocinitomicaceae; genus UBA952. Next base: position 3,816 of record CAJJCU010000174.1, on the reverse strand, counting down.
TTAGATTTCAAGGGGCCAAAATTCAATTATTCACCGATCGCTTTTAAAAACATTTTAGGATGCAAGCCATCCCCTTTACTTTTTAGCCTTGGGCTACAGCAATATTCCATAGACCAGGAACTATTTCATAAAGAGCGATGTCTAACTATAAACGGCATAACTGACCCGATCGCTAGCGTTTTTTATATCCTGACACGCTATGAAGAATACAATACATCACTTAAAGATAGGCACGGAAGACACCAAGGTATTAAATCCGTCTTGTATCGCTTTGGTTGGCATGAAAATGCAATGTGTGACCGTTGGAGTGAAGACCTTTTATCCTATTTAACTGAAAAAGGTGACTTCTCTTATAAAAGGAAAAGACACCTTCCACAAATTGTTCCAACCTTTGATATTGATAAAGCTTACGCCTATAAACATAAAGGGCTTTTTAGAAATTCATTAAGCTACTTCAAAGATTTATATTCCAAGAACAAGGAACAAGCCAGAGAACGAAAGTTAGTTTTGAGAGGGAGTAAAAAAGACCCTTTTGACAACTACGACAAAATTTATGATATTCATAGACGCGGCTTCGATATTAAACTATTTTGGATGCTAGGAAATTATGGGAAGTTTGATAAAAATATCTCTCATAAAAACAAAAGACACATTCGCCTGATACGTAAAATGAATAAAATTGCTTCTATTGGTATACACCCAAGCTATAAATCAAATAGCAATGAGTTTTTTATTCATAATGAAATAGAAAGACTTCAAGAGATCCTAGAAAAGCATGTTCGAATCAGTAGACAGCACTTCTTAATGCTAACCTTCCCGAAGACATACCAGACACTTATCGAACAAGAGATTGAGCATGATTACAGTATGGGTTATGCAGATATTGTGGGTTTTAGAGCAGGTACAGCAAGAGAATTCAAGTGGTTTGATGTTTCCAAAAACGAGGTTACAAACCTTCGCATTCACCCGTTTACTTATATGGATGGTACACTCAATGAATATTTAAAGCTATCTGCAAATGAAGCTGAAGAAAAAATTGCACAATTATACCTCGAAACAAAAGCAAATGGCGGAGACTTCTTGTTCCTATGGCACAATGACACCATAGGAGACTATGGGCACTGGAAAGGGTGGTCAAAAGTTCTAGAATTTAGCTTAAGGCTAAATGAAATAGAGGTTTAGCTCAACCCATTTTTGAAACCGCTACCATTCACGGTTAAATGGCGCGTCCACTAAATCACTTGTTTTATCATTTCGTTTTACGGCATAATTAAACCCATTGTATACTGAGTAAGCCCCAACCTGACCTTTTGTATTGATCGCTAAAAAACCACATTGTAAGCCTTCGAGATTTTCGTGCTTTGCGATAATGCGCTCTACAGCCATCTTACAGGCAGCCTGAGGGTGATGGCCTTGGCGCATCAACTCAACAACAGTATGACTTCCCGCAATACGAATAATGGCTTCTCCTAAACCCGTAGCACAAGCACCTCCTACTTCATTATCAACAAAAAGACCTGCACCAATTATGGGAGAGTCACCAATTCTTCCATGTAGCTTATAGGCCCAACCACTTGTTGTACAGGAACCACTAATGTTTCCAAACTCATCCATGGCTAGCATACCAATGGTGTCATGGTTTTCATTATTTATTGTTGGTTTTTTAAATTCATCCTTGTGTTCCTTTTTCCATTCCTTCCAATCCTTCTTCACCTCCTTTAAGGGTGTCTTTGCCGTTTCAAACCCCTCTCTCAAGGCAAAAGACCTTGCGCCGTCACCAACAAGCATTACGTGCTGTGTTCTTTCCATAACGGCTCTTGCTACAGAAATTGGATGAAGTATCCCCTCAATACAACCAACAGCGCCACATCGAGCGTTTTCATCCATAATACAAGCATCGAGCGTTACGTGACCATCACGGTCCGGTCTGCCACCGATCCCCACACTTCTATTGGTAATGTCAACCTCTGTAACCATAACACCTGCCTCAACTGCATCTAATGACTTCCCAGCATTATCCAAAACCGTCCAAGCACCCTCGTTTGCCTCAATTCCGTGACTCCATGTAGACACCACAATAGGACCCTGAATTCTATAATCAGGAGAGAAGTCATCTTCACTCATAGCCACAAGGCTGTTCGGTTTGAGAACAGAAATAAGTGCCGAAGCCAAACCAAATTTAAAAAACGATCTTCTTTTCATAGTTCCTATTTACTTTGTTCTTTTGTGATCCAACGATGAAAATCATTGGCATTATTAACATGCTGTCTGCCCGACTTCGTAAAATTATGCCTGCCAGAATAGTTTGCTTTTGCACACATGAAAATATAATCAACATCAGCGGGTTGAAGTATTGCTTTGAGTACCTCTGTACTGACGATGCATATTGGCCCAGGTGGCAATCCTGCGTTCTTGTAGGTATTGTAGGCACAGTCAATATCCCTGTGCTCATATAACAATCTTTGAACACCATCTAATTCACTTCCCCAACAAAACTTAAAAGTAGGATCTGATTGGAGCTTAATTTTTTGATTTAAACGATTTAAATACAAGCCAGATATAACCGGCCATTCGTCATGAATTCTAGACTGCTCCGAATAAACAATACTCGCTAAAGTATAAGCTTCACTTGGCTTTTTAAGACCAATACTCTGAAGCTGCTTCAATCTTTCTTCATTCCAAAATGTTTTAAACTCCGATGCCATTCTTTTTGTGAAATCGGCCGCATCCGTATCATAATAAAAAAGATAGGTGTTTGATAAAAACATAGCTGGAAATTCGCTTGGCGTAAAACCATACTTTTCACATATCTGATCACTCAATAAAAACTGAGCAATCTGCGCACTATCCGCCTGAATATTTTTGGCTACTTTTTGAGCAATCTTAGCGAGCTGATTAGGCCCAGAACAGTTATTAAACGTAACCTGCACCTCTATTTCACCATTCCCGTTCCCTAAACGGTTCAATTTAAATCCATTTAAAAGATTACTGTAGGAAATTTGAGGTTTAATGATATACTTTCCGAACGCGATAGTAGAACGGTCCATGTTCTTATAGGTTCCTACTGCGAGAAAAAGAGCTTTATCATCAATTATTTTGAGCGCATACAAACGCTCGGCCAATGAATCTAAGCTTGTAGAATCCTTTATATAGAATGGATTGTCATTCAAATTGATTGTTGTTTTCTGAGAAGCCAAATACAATTCAAATTTTGGATATATAAAAAAAGCTACAATGGCTATAACCAGAATTAAAAAGGAAAATTTAATCAGTCTTTTCATATATTTATTTGATAGTTTAAATGATCAGATTTCAATGAAGCATCAATGATTCGTTGATATCCCAGGGATTCAAATAAAGAAATACTCGCCTTGTTGTCATCTTGTATCAAACAATCAATTTGAGTTAGTCTTAAAGTTTTGCGAGCATAATCATGCAGCGCAACAATTGCTTTCTTTGCATGCCCCATCCTGCGCAGCTTCTTTTCGTAAAGCAAAACACCTATAGCACCCTTAGCATTATTGAAATCAATGTCATAAAGATCGACCATCCCTATTGCTTCCTTATTGGAATGCAAACAAATCATCATCCGAAGCTGGCCTGAGTTCATGACGTCTCTTTGCTGTTCAATCATCGTGTAGATCATCTCTAAGGAAACCTTGTTTTTAATTTGCGTTACATGCTGCGTTTCAGGATCTAGTTCCCACAGATAGACTCTAAATGCATCTTCTTTTTCTATGAGTCGGATATAAACGTCTTTCGATTCAAGCATGCAGTTGATTCAGTCGTGCATCAATCTCGGCAGCACCATAATTC
>CAJJCU010000173.1 GCA_905182775.1 uncultured Flavobacteriales bacterium | reverse complement strand
CCGTATTTTTTATCAAAGAATTCTGGCTTGTAGCTTAGCCCTGTTCTAAAATTCAGCACATGGTTGCTCAGCTCCTCATTTGTGAATTGGCTGTTGTAGTTCGTTCCCAAATTAAGGGAAAGCTTTTTGTCTTTAAAAGAAGTAGAGCCGTTTAGTCCTGGTCCTACAAAAAGGTTGGTCGCACCCAACACATCGGTATAATTGGCATTTACCATCCAACCAATAGCACCTTTGCCCTCGGAAAGCTGAATACTGTGTGCAAACATTCCCGTGTAGACATCTACAGGAACCTCATCGCTATTTTCTTCTATATTGAAGCCAAATGCCGCAGCATCCTCTAACCTACCCGTAATGTTTTGGCTCTGGGAATAAGAACCTGTAGCACTCAAGGACTGCTTTGTTTTCTCTCCAAAAGAATAGCTCAAAGAAGAAGACAGGTTGATGGAGGTCTGGTAGTAATTGAGCGTATCTCCTAACGGCGTGAAAAAAGGGTCCGCCAATGGATTTTTCCTTGAGAATGAGGACATGTTGGAATAATTCAAACTCAAATTCATACCTTTAATAAGCTGTGCCGAGAGCGTTGCATTTCCGATCCAACGCTTAGATTCAGAAGCATTTTGAGCATCTAGATTGTTCCTTTGATATCCAGTACTAAGGGCGATATTTACTTTATTCTTAAAGAAAGAGAAGCTCGGATTGATTGTAATATTTTCAAGGTCATTGTTAAAATAGACAGCCCCTAAGGTGGTATAATCTGGTGCAATGCGCTCATACTTCACGCCAACACCATAGGTTTTGTAGCGGTAGTCTAACGAGGCATTATAGGCCTGACTTGTGATCGTGGTTCTGTTCCCCTGAACCAAAGTGTTATAAAAACTTGAAGAAACACCCTGCTCCGCAAGAATATCACGCGTGAGCACACTTGTGGCTATTTCAGCATTGAGTCGCAAGACCTTAAACAAGGAAGCATTTCCTTTCAAAGAAACCACCATGTTGTCTTTGGCGGTCAGCTCTGGGTTGTTGTGGTAAAAATCTAAAGACGTAGGATTATCGTAGGCTTTAAATAATAAAAGCTCGGTTCCAAAGGTTTTGCCTTTGTAGGCGGTTCCAAAACCAAAGCCCATTCGACTATAGGATACCGTATTTAAATTATTGGCGTCAGTATCAAACTCAATAGCCTTCTTTAAGCGTCCTCCAAAGGCCTTGAATGACCATTTCTCAGGGGTATACTCTAGACCAGCACCCGTAAAATTAATTCCTGAATAGGTATATGGAGAAAAGGACATCGAAGTGATACCGATGTGTGACTTAAATTTTTTATAAGTAGGATGTAGAGCCGTCATATTGAAGGGCTGCGTATAGCTGCGCCCTGTATTAGAATAGCTAAAAGTAAAAGGCAAAGCCAAGTCGGCTATTGTTACTGTTATATTCCCAGAAAAAACCCAAGACAAAGGGTCTCTAAATTGCTCTTGATTTAGGGTATGGTGTAAAATGAAATTTGATCTCAGACCACCACTTACGGTAACCATATCCTCTTTTCCAATTTTATCAAGATTCTGCCCAAATAAACTGAGGGAGCTAAGAAGCGATATGGCACATACGATTTTCTTCATTATTGAACGACTATTGTTTGCTGCTGCGCATCATAATCCGCAATAATATGAACGAGATAATTTCCGGGACTGACACCAGGCAATGTAAAATCTAAAGATATGCTCTGCCCTACACCACTTTGCGACATACCAGAAATCGGTTGCCCCAAGTAATTGGTCACCACCACCACATAGTTTTGTGAGGTTCCGAGCGTTAGGTCAACTGTAAAGGTACTTGAACCCGAAATTGGAATCGGATAAATATTTACACTGGTAATTCCGAGCTGCTCATAATTCTCATTAAATACAGGAGTATAATCTCCAAAATAAACCGGATTGGTAAAGGAATAGCTGCAGGTATCTTGATAACCTAGCATGGTCACATCATACCATCCTGCCGCATCCATAGACATCACTACCATGGAATCATCAATAGAATGTACGATGGCGCCCACAGGTAAAACCCACCCGATTGAATCAAAGCCAGTATAATTAGACACATTGACGATGGCGATGGTATCACCTTGCGCATTGTAGGTGGATGCCAAAAAGTTCATATCAAAGGAAGCTGTATTCGCATCAATGGTCGCCATAAAGGAATACACACAACCAAGATTGTCCTGAATATAAATTGTTTGGTCTCCGAAAGGCAATCCAGAAAAAACAGGATCTTGTTGCCAGGTGAGCGCATCCATAGAATAGCTATAACTACCCGTTCCGCCACCCACACTCAAAACTTGAACAGCACCGCCTGTGCATCCTGAAGAGGACTCAAGAACCGCTTGGATCGCGGAGGCTGTATTCACGGTAATGGTATCATAGCCGATACAACCAGAGCTGTTTTCTGCAATCACAGACACCAATGCATCTGCACCACCTACTACATTGATGGTTTGTCCGGACTCTCCATTTGACCAGGTATAGGTCGTGGTCTCAGTATTGTTAATGGGTGTCACAGTTATACTGACCGTCTGTCCATCACACAAAAGAATATCTTCTTGTAGATCCAACAGAAGTTCTGTCGTTAGCAGTATTTCTATAGTATCTTGAACGGAACAGCCATTGTCCAAGGAAAGTACCTCATAGACATAGCTCCCAATGGTGTTGACGAAAAGAGTATTGGTCATGGTATTGACACCAGAAGCATCGAGCCAACCTTCTTGAACATTCCCTCCGCTTAGGTCATGTAAAAGCTCGAGATCAGATGCAGAGCAATTGATCGAGGAAGGACCGTTGTAGGGCAAGACAAATGGTTCTTCAAAGTCAAAGGAAACCACAGCACTGAAATCTGCGGTACAGCCATTGTCTAGATTTGTGGTAGTATAGGTATAGGTCTGGGCACCGTTGGTCATGCCTGCTGAATCTGCAACGCTTAGGTTTAAGGTTGTTCCTGTCCCAGCACCGTTAATAATCCACTCCGCCGTACCATTTGCCGAGGAAGGATTTAATGCGCAGTCAAGAGTTAGGTTTGGATTATTGCAATCTAAGGTGTCAATGAGAAGACCTGTATATCCGAGTACTTGACCGTCGAGTGTCTCTGCATCAACAGCTATCTCATAAATCAATTGCGTTTGACATCCATTTGAATTGTAGGTAATAAGACAGGTTACATCTAGAGAGTCATTGCCGTTATAAATCACAAAGTCAGTAAGCTCATTGTTGGGGTCTGAATTCAGAATCCACGCAATTATAGCATCTGGTGTTGTATTCGCCATGTAGACAGAATCTGTAGTGCAATCAAAAACCAAAGGTATCTGAACATTACTCGCAACGTCAGGAATATCTGGTATATTGTCAATAAGAACCATTACACTATCTGTTCGTAGACATCCGTTGATTGGCTCGGTTCCAGTGACGTAATAATAGCTTCCGTTTTGCTCTATTGGTGCGCTATTCATTCCAACCGGCATCGTATTACTGGTGCTTAATACCGTAACATCATTGTCATATTGCCATTCCCAGGAAATACTCGGTGTACTCGATTGCACAGCCAAATCAAAGGTATCTACAATACAGGTAAAGGACATCGACTCCTCGAGGATATTTACTTCAGGAATAGGTGTGACTTGAATATTCAAGGAAACCTCTTTTGCATATAGATAATCCGTTGCTGTATTACAGGTTGAATATGCATCTACAGACAAAACACCGCTTGTGGCACCTGCTGGGTATTGGACCTCAATACCCGATAGCGAGGGTATGATTACAGTGCTTAAGGGCTGAAAAGCATTACCTGAATTTGCTATTCTGTATAAGGCTCCAGTACCTGTATAGGACCAACGATACCCTTCCGCATATTCTACCGAAGGAATAGTATAAATTGCAGCTTCGCCCTCGCAAATCATGGTGTCAAAATTATTGAAAAATGAGGGATCCTCTGGTTCAAGACAAATTACTGCAAGTCCATTTCGAGGGTTAGCATCAATACTTGTTAGATTAGGACCAGAGACAAATAAGCGATTTCTTATTCTTTTAATTTTTTGCGGATTCCAAACATCATCAAATAAATCTCCACGCCAAGAATTATTACAATTAAAAACATTGGAAGCAACTATCTCGTTAGTTGAGATTCGTTCATATGCATTTATTTCGTTTTGATTCGCTACATAAACAAAATCATTGTGCGATTCAATAAAACCATTAGAACCATCAAGAATTATGGGAATACTGCTTTCAAAGGGGCAATTCAATTGAGTACCATTTAGATCATAAATAACAATACCTGAACCTGCTGCATATCTTATGTAGCCAATAAAAACGGTATCTTCAGAAGACCTATGAACCTCCATGTCGTACATATTACAGGTTTCATTCCCGCAAGATTCAAAAGGAGTACCAAGCTCATTTCCCGAATAATCAAATGTCACGTTGCCATTTAAATAAAACATATTGTTGAAATCGCGTATATTCCAATGAGCTTCAGGAGATACATCATTACAACCCGACTGCGGGTATCCATCATAATCTAAAAACAAATTCGGTAGATGTGTAGATGCAGCTGAACCAGACAAAGTAGAAAACCCGATAATACCTGATTGATATATTGACGCATTTTCGTACTCAATAGCACCAACAACAAGCAAGGTGTCTCCTTTCAGGATCAAATCATTTACACCAACTCCAGGGTATTGACCCATATTCATAAAATAGTTGTCAGGATCAAAATTATTGACTGAATAACTTGAACTGTTTAGTGATCCTGTCGCAAAACTCAAACGAGCAATATAAGATTGACTCCAATTCCCATTGTTATTTCCATTAATGGAAGTAAAATCACCCCCAATGTAGATATAGTCGTATTGCTGAAACTGAGGAAATGGAGCGATATAGTGGATATAATCAACTGTTCGAATTATCCCATTGATCGAAGTGATAGGGTTTTCATTCGTAACCTGCAATGTCGATGCATCTATGAGTGCAAAATTATTCCGTGCCTGTCCTTGAATGGAATTAAAATCTCCAACAACAATATATAGGTCTCGAAATGAATCATAGGCAACGTCATAAACCTCACCACCTGTATTGAGATTTAAAGTTACATCACTCAGAATCTGCGTATGAGCGTAAAACAAAGACATTGAGAATAAGAGAGATAAGAGTGTAAATTTCATATTAGTTTCAGTCGAGTGCGACAAAAATAGATAAAATAATACTCTCTTTGGTACAAAATAATTTTTACTAACACAACAATTGAATATTTTGAGTGTCAGGCGTTTGAATTTTTTTTTGATATGTTTTCATATCTGATTTTTAATATCTTTGCCCCCATGCTAAGACTCCTCTCATTATTTCTCTTTGCATCAATTTGCTGTATTTCTAGTTTTGCACAAACAGGTGCAACTGGCAGCAATGATAGCACAGCTGTTGATTCATCAGGTATCAATTCCTTATACAATAGGATTTTATCGCTCGATGATGAAATCCGCAACAATCCAGGCGCACAAGCCAATAACTTTAATCCGCAAGACTCCTCCTCGCTTCCGATTGGGATTGTGAAAGAAATTGGAAACACTATCTACGTCATATGTATTGACAGCGCTAAGTTCACCCCACAAGGTGCATTCTTTAATGTATACATGGCTATGGATTTTCCTGGCGCGGACCGCAAGATTGCTTTTGCAGCCAAAAACATTCAATTCAACCCTCAAGGGGTCCTTTTGGGTAATGGCACAAGGTTACAGCTCGTTTCTGAGCAGGTTGTTGGTCTAGGTCCTAAAACAGACTTAGTTTTCAAGGCCGACGGGCAAAACTTTATTGAATGGGATTGTAACGGATATAAAGAAGCAGGTTTAAGCTTAGATTTTGTGTTCAAGGGAGATATGCTCATCAATGCAACAAATCCCGCTCAACCAGTAAAAGCAGGCTTACAAACGGTAATCAGCGACCTAAATAATATTGTTTTTCAAATTCCAAGCATCACGCCATTTAAGGTCAAAGGTGCTGAAGACTTCACCTTTGCGCTAACCAATATAGTCATTGACCGAAGCGAATTCACAACACCGTCTGGTGTAACACTTTCCCCTGAAGCGCAACTCACGTATAACAATGACATTGATTCTTGGAAAGGTTTTTATGCGGGAAACGCAACGGTTACACTTCCAAATAAACTCTCCAAAAAGAATGACCAAACGGAAATTTATGCAACCAATTTAATTATTGACGATTCAGGCCTTTCAGGTGCCTTTGGTGCCAATAACTTGTTCTCTACCTCAGACGGAGAAATGAATGAAAAATGGGGTTTTTCCATCGATAACATTCAGGTTGCCATTGCCAACAATCACATAAGCTCAGGATCTATTAGTGGAGATATTCAGATCCCCCCTTTGGACAATCAATCCTTTAGCTATTCTGCTACGGTAACCCAAAACGTAAGTTCTGAAAATTTGGACTACGCATTTTCAGTAACACCGGATACAAATATCACCTTGAGTGCTTTTAAATCAACATTAACATTGGGTCAGTCATCATCCGTAAATGTAGTGTCCGAAAATGACAAATTCGTGCCTTCCATGACACTAAACGGAAGCTGGACAGTAAACTACAGTAAAGCCAAGTTTTCTGGAATTTCTTTTCAGAACTTAAAAATCGTCACACAATCCCCTTACATCACTAGCGGAACTTTCGCATTGGTAAACAACCCTGACTCAACCAATGATTGCATAGGACTTCCAATATCATTGAATTCCTTAGCAATGACCCTTACTCCACAAAACCAACTGTCTTTTGATGTAGGCATAGGGCTTAATCTTGGGGCAGACTCCACAACATTCGGTGTTTCGACGGTCGTTAAATTCAAGACCAAGCGAGAGCCAAATGCACAAGGTAAAGAAACCATTGTTTTCGATAATTTCGCCGTAAATACGATTGCGTTAGACATCAATACAAATGCTTTCTCACTTCAAGGGGTTATCGCCATATTAAATGACGATCCTGTTTTTGGCGATTTATTCTTTGGAAGTATATCTCTTGGTGTTGGAGACCTGTTCCCTACACCACTTATGGCATCTGTTGGTTTTGGAAGGATGTCCACCTATAAATACTGGTTTACCGATGTTTCGGTGCCCTTACCTACGCCAATTCCGGTAGTACCCGGTTTCAACATCACAACCTTGTATGGTGGTGTACAAAACCGTGTTATTTCAACACAGTCCGAACAGGACCTCCTCAATCGAGTTGCTGGAACGACTTCCACTGGAACCAATGCGATTCCATTTACACCGGATGATACACAAGGCCTTTTATTCAGAGCAGGTGTTGCTTTCGCAAACCCTAAAGAAGAAGTCCTCAATGGCGAGATGTTGCTTACAGTTGCCTTTAATCCATCTGGAGGTTTCCAATCCATTAGTTTTATTGGGCAAGCCTTTATGATGGTGAAACGACCTGACAGGTATGGCAACGATGTTAAAAAAGTATGGGGAGACCTTTCTGTCAACTATGACCATAGCCAAAAAGTTTTTGATGCAGGTATGAATGCAGGAATTATTGTGCCCAATACAATGACTGGAGGTCTCAATGTTACACTTCATATTGATGAAAACGATTGGTACTTTTGGCTGAACCGACCCAGCAATAGAGCCTACCTCAATCTTGTAGATGTATTTGATGTAAGTACCTATTTCATGATTGGTACAGTGATCGACCCTATCCCACCGCCACCAAGCTATGTAACGAATCTTGTTGGTGCTGGAAGCATTGGCAACATAGACCTCAATGCCATTGGCAATGGAAATGGTTTTGCTGTAGGTGTTGACTTTGGTGTCAATGTAGATGGAGAATTTCCAAACTCGGGTAAATGGAGAGGTTACATCACCTGTAATGTAGGAGGTGGATTTGATTTGATGATGATCAATGTTGAAAACGCTACCTGCTCTAATTTTTCAGGACCCATAGGGGTCAATGGATATTATTGCATGGGACAGGTTTATGCCTATCTTGGAGGCTCTTTAGGGGTCCGGAAATATGGCGGCAGTACTAATGAAGAACTTAAAAACGAATGGGCTGTAGCAACCCTACAAATGGCAGCTTTGCTACAAGGAAAACTACCTAAGCCGACCTTTGTTTATGGAGCGGTGGCCCTACAAGCATCTGTACTTGGCATCATAGACCTAAGCTTCAATGCCGAAGTAGAGTTTGGAACAGATTGTCAATTAACAGGAATTTAATGATACATAAAACAATACTATTTTTATTTCTAAGCGCCTGCTCCATCTATACTTATGGGCAAGAGCTCATTAATACCCAAAAGATTGACAAAGATTCTATTTCAATCAAATGGCTACCTGCTAATTTTGAAGAGTACCAAAGGATTGCTTTAGGAGGTGCGCAAATTGTCCGTGTCACAGCCTCACAAAATACCACCTATGACCAGCTTGATTTCTCAAAAGGAAAAAAGTGGACCATCACTCCTGCAAAAGAACGCTTTGATCAACTCGACCCCACAAACCCAAAAGAGGAGAAACAAATCGCACTGCTAGAAACGGTTTACGAGAAGAATTTACCTGAATCACTTTTAGATTTCTCATTTGCTTCTGCACTCTCTGAAAATGTAATCAATCCGGACTTTCAATTTATACTAGGCAATATTTTTGTGGATCAATCTTACAGTCTAAAAGAAACCTATGTTTACAGAATCTCCGTTGATGGTTTTGATGCAAGCTATGTGTTTATAGATCCAAAAACGGAAACAAGCTACCCGAGTATAGCAGATGTTTCGTTGTCTTTGGACAAGAAGAAAGTCGCAGAGCTCATATGGAACAAAAAAACCTATGAAACCTTGGTTTTGGGATATGACATAGAGCATTCCATGGACAAAGAAAAGCAAGGCACTTTTTTAGACACCTTACCCTTTATTCCTTTTTCTTCCGAGCAGCAAATAGACCGAACACAGGCTAGATATCGACACAATCCTGAACCTGGACATTTCCATTATTATAGGATACATGGAATTGACTTATTTGGGCATCGTTCTCTATTGAGCGAATGGCAGAAGATTTATGTCCCATTACTAATCGATGCATGGACCGAAATCGACACGCTCTATGCGTCGGACGAGACACGAATTATAGAGGGAAGTATACACCCCAACACAAGTAAACCAAATATTAAGGAAGTACTTTTGGTTCGCTCCTCGGAAAGAGATGGGTTATACAGCGAGGTAAAATCTCTAGCCTACTCTAATAACGTTGTGCGTTTTAGCATCACAGAAAATGAAACTGGAGACCACTATTATTACAAAATTGCACTTACCAACAAAGACGATAGCGTATTTTCTGTACCGCGTTATTTATTTACACTAGATCAAAAACCTCCAAACCCTCCTACTCAGCTGGAAGGAAAAATTGACTCATCGGGCATTGTAAAGCTTACTTGGGTCGCTCCCGAAGACGATGACGTTAAAGGTTACCGCGTATACAGAGCCAATCAAATCAGAGAGGAGTTTATTGAGATTACCTCACAATTTGTGACAGAAAAGATATTTACAGATACCCTGGCCCTAGACAATCTCAGCTCAGAGGTATATTATTGCATGAGTGCAACAGACCTCAATTATAACAAGTCAGTAATGTCTGATACTATTTTGGTTTTAAAACCAGATACCATTGCGCCCATCCCATGTATTTTGAAAGACGTTCAAATCAAGGACACGACGCTAAAAATTATTTGGATCAACTCAGACAGCGAGGATATCGGCAACAACTTTTTATTGCGTAAAACCGAGGTCAACATAGACACTGTTTTTCAATGGGTAGGGACTCAAAGCGAATTTAGCGATGAGACCATCAATGCTGGAAGCAATTACACATATGTCATCGTTACTGCAGACAAAAGTGAAAACAAGGCCACTTCAAAAGAATTTACACGCTTTTATGAACCCGGCTTTAGAAAACCATTGACCAATTTTACGGTAGATGCCAATATGGATAAAAAATCGATTGTGCTCTCCTGGGATCGACCAAAGGATAAGGTCTACAGTTACCAAATATTCAGAACAAAAGAAGGAGGCAAACTTCGTCAGCTTAAGACAATATCAGATGCAGCCATTACTATATTGAGTGACAAAAATGTCAGCATCAATAACAAGTATATTTACTCAGTTAAATACATCAACCAAGATGGCATACACAGCATCCCTGCAAAAGGAAGTGTAATCTATCAATAATTTATTTAAAGAACATCTCAAACCGTTCGGATTTGGGGCAACAAAAAAGCCCGGCACAATGTGTCGGGCTTTTTTTATATCTTTAGTTTATGGCATTATGCCATCTCTAGCTCTTGTGCCTTTTTTGATTGTCTGTAAGGAAAGGAATGAAAGATGCTTCGCTTGGCAAAACGAATCTGCTTGTCTGAATTGATCAGCTTCTTGAATAGTGCTGGTGTAACACCGAAATACTCATAGACCGCTCCGTTGGTA
>CAJJCU010000172.1 GCA_905182775.1 uncultured Flavobacteriales bacterium | reverse complement strand
CCATTTGTGATTGAAGCTCATCTTGAGTGGTCTGTTCTATATAATTCTTTTCACCTGAGTCTATCTTATGGAAGATCGAGTAAGAAGGATCAAAAGAGCTCGATTCAGAAATCGTTCGCATTTTGGTTTGGCGCCTAAAATGATCAATCACTAGATTGTGTGCAATTCGCATTGCCCACGGCAGAAACTTACCTTCTTCATTATAATTACCAAGACGAATCGTATTTACAACCTTCACAAAGGTATCTTGGAAAACATCATTAGCTAAATCGGAGTCCTTTAATTTGGACAAAATATAACGGAAAATCCTGTCTTTATGACGCAACAAGAGCGTTTCAAAAGCTTTTTCATTACCGTTAATATATAATACGATTAAATCACTATCACCTACATCAGAGAGAACCATTACTTACGTTTTTTGTTGTTTTACAACTATTAAAAGTAAATTTGGGCTATAGGCAGTTATTTTATTGAATTGACTACTAATTTAGAACGAAAAAACAACTCTACCAAATATATCTTTTAGATTCAGTAAAATCATGAAAAAACAAATGCGCTTACTTGGTTGGGTCACCTTGCTTCTTTTTCCTATTCCAGGATACCTGATGCAGTATTTCTTCAATGACCTGACTTGGATTGAATTCTTGGATTTAGAAAGGTATTCAATCATCAGCCTTGTTTATGGTCTTGAACTAGGAATTGTCTATGCATTTATTGCTTACTTTTTTATGAGTGCTCCGTTCTTCGAAAAGCTTCCCAACCGAATAGACACTGCTATTCGCAAAATGAACTTCAGCTTTCAGGATGGAATTTTTCTGTCTCTGTGTGCCGGAATTGGTGAAGAATTATTATTTCGAGCAGGGATTCAATCTTTTCTAGGTCCATTTACTACCTCTATTTTCTTTGTGGCAATTCATGGATATCTCAATCCGTTCAACCTAAGGTTTTCTGTCTATGGCCTCATCGTCCTTCCTTTTATATTCATGATCTCTTATGGCTTTGATACATTCGGTCTTCTCTTTTGTATGGCTGCACATTTTTCTTATGATGCGATTTTATTCACATTCATGATAAAAAAAGATTGATGTGCTTACCTTTGTATGCAAATTAATAGGAGTGAATTTTATTTATTTAAATGCAGTAAGACTTTTTTGGTTCACTGGAGCGTTAATCATCCTGCTCCAAGACAAGATGGACTTTCATAAAAAAATCAACAGCCTAGGTTCGCCATCACTAGATTTCATCATGAAAAACCTCACACATGCTGGGGATGGACTTTTTGCCTTTGCAATTGTAACGGTCTTTCTATTCATTAGAATAAAGACCGCCTTGCTGCTGCTCATTTCTTTTACCGTTACGGGAGCTATTGTCCAGTTGCTGAAGCATACTGTTTTTGATACGATGAAGCGGCCATTTTACTTTTTTGAAAATGACCCCAGCTTCCGAACCATTGAGGATTTCACGTACCACACCTCAAATTCGTTCCCATCAGGACATTCTGCAGGTATATTTGCTCTCTGTACAGTGATTGCCTATCAATACCGACAAAACGTTATCATTCAAATCTCTATGGTTTTAATTGCCGTTACAGTCGCTTTCTCAAGAGTTTACTTAAGTCAGCATTTCATTCAGGATATTGTTGCAGGTTCTTTAATTGCAACCTTGATCTCTCATACGATTTGCCTATTTTTCAGCGATAAGTTTACTGCACTAGAACGCCCATTAAAAATAAAGAAGTCATAAGAATTAGAAATTAAGAGATTCATTAACTTTGTAAAAAAAAAAGTATGCCAAATATATCTCAAAAGGCAACCCACATGCCAGAATCACCGATTCGCAAACTGGTTCCTTACGCAGAAATTGCTAAAAGTAAAGGGAAAACCGTTTACCATTTGAACATTGGACAACCAGACATTGAATCACCCATATCCGCTATCAACGCCATTAAAAACATTGATTTAAAGGTCATAGAATATAGCCATTCTGCTGGAATCGAGAGCTATAGAAATAAATTAGCCGCGTATTATAAATTAAATAAAATCGACGTTTCTGGAGATGATATATTGATTACAACCGGAGGGTCTGAGGCCCTACTTTTTGGCTTAATGACTGCATGTAATGCGGATGACGAGATTATAATCCCCGAACCCTTTTACGCAAACTACAATGGTTTTGCAATGAGCGCAGGATTAAATGTCGTACCTGTTTCATCGACGATTGAAGAAGGGTTTGCCCTACCTCCTATTGCTGAAATAGAAAGTAAGATAACACCGAGAACCAAAGCAATTGTGATTTGCAACCCTGGCAATCCTACTGGATATGTCTATTCTGAGGACGAACTATTAAAACTAAGAGACCTCGTTCTTAAGCACGACCTCTTTTTATTTGCAGATGAGGTTTACAGAGAATTTTGTTACGATGGTGCGGCGCCTTTGTCAGTAATGCAGTTGAAAGGAATTGAACAAAACGTATTGATGATTGACTCTGTCTCTAAGCGGTATTCCATGTGTGGAGCGCGGATTGGTGCACTTGTTTCAAAAAACAAAGAGGTCATAGCAGCAGCATTGAAATTTGGACAAGCAAGGTTGTCTCCTCCTACAATTGACCAAATAGCTGCTGAAGCTGCTTTAGATACGCCACAGTCTTATTTTGATGAGGTCCAAACTGAGTATGTTGCAAGAAGAAACATAATGGTCAATGGATTGAATAGTATACCAGGAGTCTTTTGCCCGATGCCTAAAGGTGCATTTTACTGTGTAGCGAAATTCCCTGTAGATAATGCTGAAAAATTCTGTCAATGGCTACTAGAAGAATACGATTATGAAGGACAAACTGTGATGATGGCACCTGCCAATGGGTTTTACTCAAGTAAGAATTTAGGCCTTCAGGAAGCTAGAATTGCTTATGTACTGAAAAAAGAAAGCTTAATCAAATCTCTTGATGTACTCCGCAACGCACTTAAAGCTTATCCAGGGAGAATTTAGGGAAAAGGAAGAGCTCCTCAGAAGAAATAAAATGGTATGCTACAGCTGAGACAAATTATTTTCATGAACGTGAGCTACAAAGTAAACATGAGCCCCTATGAATCACAAATAAAATCAAAGTGATGCCCATACCTCTATTGAATTTAATAACTTTAAATCAATGAATTTTGTTATTGTTGATGTTGAAACGACGGGAGGCAGTCCAAAGAGCTCAAAAATAACTGAGATTGCTATGTACAAGTATGATGGTATTCAAATCATTGATGAATACGCCTCACTTGTAAATCCAGAGATTGAAATCCCTGAATTCATAGTAAGGCTTACAGGGATTACAAATGACCTTGTTAAAAACGCACCTAAATTTTATGAAATTGCAAAGACGGTTATCGAGTTTTGTGAAGAAACAACATTTGTCGCCCATAATGTCTCTTTTGATTACGGTATGTTCAGATCGGAATTCAAGACCTTAGGTTATGACTTCAGAAAGCCCCATTTATGTACCGTTCAAGCTGCAAGGCAAATTATACCCGGGCATGATTCATATAGCCTAGGAAAGTTGAGTAGGTCCATTGGCATTGAGATTAAAAACAGGCACCGTGCCGGCGGAGATGCCTTTGCAACAACAAAACTTTTTGATCTCCTCTATCAAAAAAACAAAAACAAGCTGCACTCCTTTATTAAAGAAGAGCTTAACCCGAAAGCCATTCATCCAAATCTTGACATGGACACCATTGATGAGCTACCTAATAAAATAGGCATCTATCTCTTCTTCAATGAATTCAATCAAATCATATATATCGGCAAAAGTATATCCATTAAAAACAGAGTCTTACAACATTTAAGAAATAAGAATTCTAGTAAAGGAATTAGAATGGGCGAAGAAATCGCCCGTATAGAGCATCGATTGACTGGATCTGAATTGATTGCCCTTCTTTTAGAGTCTGAGCTCATTAAAAAGCACCAACCGAAATTCAATAGAAAGCTGAGGAAAAGTAGGTTTCCATATGGTTTGTTTGACAACGAGAACAAGGACGGATACCTAGAGCTCACTATACAGTCCATTGAAAAAACTGAAGCTGATCCCCTATTACATTTCACAAGTAAAAAAGATGGGGTGGGTTATTTAATGAACTTGGGAGCAAAGAACAAGCTCTGTCAAAAGTTATGTGGTCTATACGATAGCCATTCAAGCTGCTTTCAATATGAATTAAAAGAATGCAATGGCGCATGTATTGGAAAAGAGTCCTCTAAAAATTATAATGAACGGATTCAAAAATTCATTGATGGACTCATGTATGATTATTCTTCATTTTTAGTTTTAGAGAAAGGAAGGAATAGAAATGAAAAAAGTATCATTTTAATTGAGAATGGAATCTATAAGGGCTATGGCTATGTTCCTTATCCTGTCATTAAGCAAGACACATCAAGATGGCTTCCCTATATTGAGTCTTTTAAGGAAGACCGGGATAACCGATCAATCATTAATGGTTTCTTAAGGAAGAATGAAAAATACAAACGCATAGAACTAGATCACGAATGAAAGGATTGTGCACCATATTAGGAACGGGGACATCACAAGGCATTCCTGTGATTGCATGCGAATGTCACGTTTGTACTTCACAAGACCCAAAAGACAACAGAACGAGGGCTTCTATTATGCTCCATTTAAATGGCGAAAACCATGTTATTGATTCAGGGCCGGACTTCAGGTTTCAGATGCTTAGGGAAAAGGTCAAAACCTTGAAATCAATCACCTTTACACATGAGCACAAAGACCATGTCGCTGGATTAGACGACGTTAGAGCCTTCAATTTTAAAGAAAAGAGAGACATGAACGTCTTTGCTTCCTTGCGCGTTCAAGACGCACTGCGCCAAGAGTTTCATTATATATTTGCTGCGAAAACGTACCCAGGAGCACCAAGAATCAAACTTAAAACAGTTGAAAATAAGCCTTTTGAAATTGACCAAAATGCGCTCTTAACACCAATAGAAGTGATGCATTACAAGTTACCCGTATTGGGTTATAGAATAGGAGACCTTACCTATATTACAGATGCCAAAACAATATCTAAAGAAGAGCGGAGTAAAATCAAAGGGAGCAAAACACTCATCATCAATGCGCTTAGAAAGGAACCACATTTATCACATTTTAACCTTGAAGAAGCATTAGAATTCATTAAGGAAATAGGGCCGGAAAAAGCTTACTTAACGCATATATCGCATCTCTTCGATTGTCACGAAAACATCAATAAAATACTTCCGAAAAATGTCTTTGCCGCTTTTGATGGCCTTCAAATAGAGTTCACATACTAACAATGCGATAGTGATACTATCCGCTTCACCTAGGTTATTTAAAAGCTAAAATCAGATAAATTCGTAAAGTGATTGAAAAAAAGTTCATCGATATTGAAAAGCTAATAGAGAGCAAAAACCCTAAATTACTCCGCTGGCTCCCTAATTTTGTCTTGACTTATTTAAAAAAGATACTTCATGAAAAGGACATGAATGAATTCCTGAGCCTTAATCATGAAAAAAAGAATGAAGAATTCTGCGATGAAGTGATGCGTTACCTGAACTTAGAAGTGATTGTTCATGGAATTGAAAACATCCCAAAAGAAGGCCCAGTCATACTTGCCATGAACCACCCATTAGGTGGTATAGACGGAATCGCGTCCATTTCAGCAATGACAAAATACAGAAAAGATATAAAATTCATTGTAAATGATATCCTCATGAACCTTGAGAATTTATCCGATATGTTTGTAGGCGTTAATAAGCATGGGAAAAATAAAGGCAGTGTTCGGGAGCAGATCAATGCCGCATTCTCATCAGAAGAAGTACTGTGTATATTTCCTGCAGGATTGGTGAGTCGAAAGATTGATGGTGAGATCATGGACCTCGAATGGAAAAAAACATTTGTCACCTATGCCCGATCTATGAAAAGAACTGTAGTGCCGGTTTTTATTGACGGAAAGCTTTCTCCTTTTTTCTATCGACTTCATAAAATCCGAACGTTTTTTCGAATTAAAGTCAATATCGAAATGCTTTATCTAGCAAACGAAATGTATAAGCAACGAAATCAGAAAATTCACTTTTATATAGGGAAACCAATTGCAGGAGATGCCTTTCACCCAGAATTAAATGACCACAAGGCAGCACAGAAGTTTAAAAAACAGGTATATTCAATAAAATCTAATCAATAATGGATACTATACAACCCATTTCTAAGGACCTTCTAAAAAAAGAGCTTAATGAAAAACATTTTATCCGAAAAACAAGAAAAGGCGGTAATGAAATCTATTCTCTCAATTACCATACGGCTCCAAATGTTCTTAAAGAAATTGGCCGGTTAAGAGAGATTACTTTTAGAGCCTCAGGCGGCGGTACAGGAAAAGAACTCGACCTGGACCATTATGATACAGATGAAATTTGCTACGAGCAACTCATCGTATGGTCACCAGAAGACGAAGAGATCATAGGTGGTTATAGGTATATAAAATGTAAAAACGCAATCCAAAACCCACCAAAAATAGCGCTGTCGACCACACATTATTTTAACTTCTCTGAACAATTTATTTCAGAGTATCTCCCTTACACCATTGAGCTCGGAAGGAGCTGGGTTAGGCCTGATTATCAACCATCAGTAAATCCAAGGAAAGGACTTTTTGCACTAGACAATATCTGGGATGGTCTTGGAGCGCTCATTAAGTTTAATCCAGACATCAACTACTTTTTCGGGAAAGTTACGATGTATCAAAATTACAATACAGATGCACGAAACTTCCTACTCACTTTTATGAATCACTTTTTTCCCGACCAGCAAGAACTGCTCCTACCCCATTCCCCTTTAGATCATAGCGCTGATCAAGACCACTATCTTTCACAGATCGATAAATTGACATTTAGTGAAGCCTATAAAATATTAAACAGCTTTGTTCGTGAGAAAAAAGAATTCATTCCCCCATTAATTAATATCTACATGAATCTTTCACCAAGCATGAAGACTTTTGGGACGGCCCTAAATTCGGATTTCGGCAATGTTGAAGAAACAGCAATTCTAGTTCGAATAGATGATATATTTGAGGACAAAAAAGAAAGACACTTGATTTTTTAAGGGCGACTTTCGAAATACCCCATAAGATGCTCAAGGTTTTTCACACCGGTTAGCTTTATAATTTTAGATTTCAATCTAGCGATTTTCACATCTACATGTGATATATTTAGTTTGCGTGAAATATCGAGGGATGATTTTCCGTAATAATATTTCATTTTAAGCACCAAAGCATCTCGTTTCGAAAGTAAAGACAACATGTTAGTCATTACGGTATAAGCATCAGGGTTTTCAGATAAATCAAAAATAAAACCGTTCGATTCATCAACATCAGAATATTGATCTAAATACTCAGCCAAAAAACCATCCTTGGTAAACTTAATGGTCTTTTTTGCATTTTTCTTTCGCAGTACTGATTTACAAAAATTAGAAACAACGGCCTTCAACCAAGAAGATGTATGTAGTAAATCAAGGGAACTTTCATAATGCGTCTCGATTAAGATAAAAAGATGAATTAAAAAGTCTTGATAAATATCTTCAGCATCGTTTCCCTTTGGGAAGTGGCTTCTAATCACACTTATAAACAAACTATCATACCTGTTTAACAACTCATTAAACACGGTATAATGTTGTCTATTACTCATTAAGTTATGTGGAAAAGGACTCGTGGTTAGATATAAGTGGCTGGACCTCTTTCACATCAAATGTAAAAAGTTCATCCAAACCATTTATACTGTTTAACAATTTTTGTAAAACGGTGAGTGGATCATTATTTTCAGAACGAATTAAAAAAGTATTCTGTTTGCACTTCTTTAGTACATACACCAACTGCGAAATCTCCTTTCGAATATTCTGAGCTACCATACCAACAGGATATACAAAAACATAAGCATCATGAGACAACTCATGAATAAATTGTACCTCCTGACGTATGAAATGAGGATTTTGATTTGTTTTGGCAAACACAAATGCTTGATAAAAGAGTTCAGAAGGATCCCCTAAAACCAAAACATTTTGAAGTTCCTTATTGTGATTAATAAGTATACTTAAGGCAAAAGACAATTCATCCAAGACATAAGCACCGTTAAAATCAATTGAAACATTGTTGTAGAGAAATTGGTGGGGATCGTCTTTTTTAAAGCTGTCTTTCTTTTTAAAAACCAAGGTGTTCATAGGTAACTTTGTTTGATCTATAAGGTCCTTATAAAACAAATGGCTATGATTTCCTAAAAGCAAAATAGAATCGAAAGTAGATTTTTGCATAAGCATTTCTTCTTCTAACGCCGTTTAATCAAAAAAATAACATTTAAAATGTCATTATTTGAAATAAAGCAATTATTTTTAATTTACTTCGTTAAAGCCTATATGATAAAGTCTCTGTTGTTTATCTTGATGATTGGAATGTGTTTAAATTCCTTTGGACAAAACCATTATTTTGGACTAAACAGCTTTCCATTCCTAAATTCAATATATTCTGCAAGGACCGCTGGGCTTGGAAGCGATCTGATTACTATTCGTGATGGAGACATTGGATTGAGCACTGCCAACCCATCTCTTTTATCGAAAAAACACATCCATGAAATTCAAATAAACCAGGCCCTTACGCCTGCTGGTGGTCAGCTTGGAATGATCAACTATGCCTTTAAATCTAAGCATGGGATTTTCTCCCCTGTAATCAGGTTTCAAAACTATGGCAAATTTCAGGGCACAGATCAGTCTGGAAATGAAACCAATAAATTTACAGCTATTGACTATGCTATTGGAGTCAATTATGGAACGAGTCTAGGTAAAGTACTTAACATAGGCTTTGGACTTCATTTAATTGGATCCCATCTAGAGTCTTACTCATCTATGGGGATATCGGGTATTTTTGGCGCAAACTATCAACACCCAAGCCAAGATCTTTCAGCCTCATTTATCGTGAAAAATATTGGCTATCAATTATTGTCACACAACAACACAGACAGATTACCCTTACCCGTAGAAGTTCAAGCAGGTATTAGCTATAAGTTAAAGCATGCACCTTTTAGACTCTCCGTTTTAGGACACCATTTGAATTCTTGGAGAATCCTATATGAGGATCCAACTGCTCAAGCTTCCATAGATGGATTAACGGGTGACACAATTCCAGTACAAATACCAGGTGTAGGAAAAACAATAGCGAGCCATTTTTCGTACTCCTTAGAATTATTAGCGTCCGAAAATATTCAATTCCGAGCGGGTTTTGACTACTTACGCAGGGAACAGATGAAACTACTTGATCGACCGGGTCTATCCGGATTTTCGTTTGGAATAGGTCTAAAACTAAAAAAAATAAAACTTGACTATGGTATTCTTCTGGTTTCTAAAGCTGGTCAAAACCATTATATTGGATTGTCGTCTAATATTGATAGCTGGAAAAAGAAACGATTCTAGCCCAACCTAACATTATTAGCAGAGATATTGAGCTTGGCTTTTACAATAGACTGTTGCTTAAACAAAGTATACATACTTACAATTAGGGTAATCTTTATAAGTCATTATCATTCAGTTGTACAATATTTCATTTTCAAAATCACTCCTTTTTAAACAAAAATGTACACTAGAAGGTAAGTACACCTCACTTTTACGTGCAACTATTGCTAAAAAAGATGCGTCTAAGCGATAGAAAATTAAAATCGTGAACAAGAAATCTAATCGTAACAAGCCACAGCAGAGCAAGTCTTTAAAGACGCCACAGGAGCAACCATTACCGATATGGAGATACTTTGTATTGGCATTTATTGAAGGAGCTACTGTAATGGCAGTGGAATTATTTGGAGCAAAGATGATGACACCGTATTACGGCTCATCCCTTATTGTTTGGACAACAGTTATTGGGGTAACACTATTGTGTCTTACAATCGGATATTTTGTCGGCGGAAAATTATCTATGAAATATAAAGCGAAAAATTTAGTTTTCGTTCAACTGCTAATCAGTGCTGTACTCATTGGAATGATGCCACTAATTGCGCATCCTATTTTAAAATTTAGTGGTCTTTTCAGTTTCTATACGGGTGCTATAATTTCAGCCCTTATGATATTCGGCTTCCCACTTATATTTTTAGGAAGCACCTCTCCTGTAATTATTCTATTGGCAACAAAGGATGTTGAGAAATCGGGAAAGAACGCCGGAATTGTTTATTCAATATCAACAATTGGTGGAATTTTTATGACATTTCTTCTAGGATTCTTTATAATAGAAGAATATGGAATTACAGGGCCAAACATGTACGTTTCCGGTACATTACTCCTGATTACTAGTATTCTTCTATTTAGGGGTTCGAATAAGATCTTTATGGCTGTGGTAACAGTAATATTTTTATTAGAATCAAGCAGCGTATACAAATCAAGCCTTCTCAGTGCAGACAGTTCGGATTCATTAAATATCTTATACGAAAGCGAGGGCTTAATGGGCCAGTTAAGGGTGATCGACGAGTACTACCCAGATATAAATGTTACTGACCGATCTATGCTTGTAAACGGAATCCCACAAACATTTGTAGATGCATCGAATGGACATTCATATTGGTACTACGTGCACATGCTATCAACTATCTGTTCGTCGAAACCAAAAGGAAGTGATATACTGTTACTTGGTTTTGGTGGAGGGAGCGTAGCCAATGAACTGACGAAGCTAGGCTTCAATATTGATGCTGTTGAAATTGATAAGCGGATGTATGAAATCGCTAAAGATTATTTCTTATTTGAGCCCAAAAGCACAAATTTCATTGTTGATGATGCAAGACACTATTTAAAAACTTCGACTAAAAAATATGATGTAATCATTTTTGACATGATCAAAGGAGAAGTTCAACCTCCCTATGCCCTTACAAAGGAAAGTTTTTCTGAAGGTTTAAAAATATTAAAACCAGGCGGCCAATTACTGGTCAACTTCCAAGGGCACTTTGACGAAAAAGAGGGCTTGCCCTTCCGTTCAATTGTTGCAACATTAAAAGCTGCTGGATTTACAAACACCAAATTTCATGTAGAAAACTGTCAATCAGATAGCCCATGT
>CAJJCU010000171.1 GCA_905182775.1 uncultured Flavobacteriales bacterium | reverse complement strand
AGAAAAAGAAACAAGCGCTACCGGTAAAGCATTGGCCCCGATCCCTGTACCAAAGAAGCTAAACCCACTAGAGATAGATGATATAGTAAAATCACTAACACTCCCAATTGATGAAACAGGACTCAATCCTGTCCATATAATATGATGTTGCGCAGGGTCATTAGAGCCAGCCGACTTTATAACCCTTGTTGTCGATACTTCAGAAACATCTATGAGCCCATTCATGTGTAGGTCTAAAGTATATGATATATCATTGATAGGCGATTGATAATCTCCATCCGTAGGGACTATTTCCCAATAACCTGAGGAACTGCAATCATCGATGATCTGACCAGAAATATCTAGAGGGAGTCCATTGGTAAGCACTCCGTTATCATTTTGTGGTTTACCTGCGATATACTCTATCGTTAGGTACTGATCAATCCCAGGTGAACCAAAATTAAAATCAATATCAGCATCTCTCAAAAATGAAGCTGTTCCAACAGGGAAAAATCTCGAATCTGTAGTATTAGGAAAGTACCTTCTAAGTTTACCCGTTACAATACCTGAGGAATGAGATAATGTTCCAGTATTCGCACTACCATCCCCTATAACTAGGACATTATTCCCATTGATAATATTACCCCCAATCATAGAAAGCGAATTGGAAACAAAAATAGAATCACTCAAGATAAGAGAATTAGAGCCATTATCAACTGTTAAATCATACAATAAATTTGAACCTTGCCCATAATAATTCTGATTTGAGCTTCCTGTAAACCTAAGATTACTATTCGTGGCTCCAGAAAGCGTTCCCAAATTATTTATATCTCCAGTAATATCAATAGCGCCAATCAAATTCAATTCTGCACCACTCCCAATAGAAAGGGAAGCCAAATGACCATCGGCCTGAATTATATTGAGTTGACTAACACAGAGTCCAGCCTCATCATCCGAGAGCACGAATACATCACTTGATGAGCTTGGTATTTCAGTTAATGATTTCTCCCAATACGTCCCATTCCATTGATACCAATTGGATTGATTAGCGTAGTCATCCCCTTGAAGACCACCCCATAACCACGATTGATTCGCGACAAGTCCAGCATCTATGGATCCCGTTTCTGGCTGGTTGTATCGAATAATTGCAGAGGCTACGGATCCCGCACAAACTCCTTCAGAAGAATTTGAGGTCCACGTTAGCGATATATCCTGATCAAAAACCCCAAAAGTTGTATACGAATTAAGGACCAAGTTTGTACCATTTTCAAAAATCCCATTGGCATCAGTATCCCAAGAACCATGACCATCAATAGCATCAACAGAAATAGGAATATTAATAATTCCGCAGGTGCTGCTATCCACAATTGAACTACCCGAAGTGATTTCTGGATTCTTTATAACAACTACTGAGTAGTCTTCGATTTCACCATATGAGATATTGTCGCATGCAGTGGGGTAAACAAAACCATCCGCGAAATAAGCACTGACTACCCTCATTTTAACTGTTGCGATTTCTGCACTTAACGGAACAGTTATCGACTTCGGTGCGTCTGTCGTCCCGTCGGTTACGTTCGTTGCAAAACCCAAGATATAGGCTTCTGAAGCCTCCTCGTATACGTCATTATTGTTCCAATCAATCCACGCTTTTGTTAAAGACGTAAAATTACCCCCCGTATTAACTCGAGCCGACAAATCATAGGTTCCTCCTCGACACAAGGCAGTTGATAACCCAGTAGTTACTAGCGATGAACTAGCGCTAGACGAATGATTAATATCATTGAAAGTCACATTCGTTATTCCGGTTGCATCTGCATTTGAAACTCCTGGTACCGATATCGCAGAACAATCTGGTGGCGTAAAAGTAATTGACAAAGCAACTTGCATTGATGAGCGCCAGCGGTTTAAGGGGTCTGGTATAGCGGTCGTCAAGCCCATAGAAAAAACTTGATTTGGATCTTGATTGTTAAAAATAGTTGTAGAATAACCATAATTCCCTTCAGTACCCGTGCCCGCACTACTCAAAGAACTACCCGCACTTCCATAAAGGGTGGGAACCGTTAAGCCTTGTACGACACAAGCTTCATAATAATCATACCAAACCGATACGGGAGGAGAAGGTGGTGGCGGGGACCAGGTTCCAATAAAGTAATCGGAATCAAATGGGACCGAATAGTCAATCGTACTACCAAAGGTACCGCTATAGACAATGTTACCTATTTCATTTAAAATATTGAAAGAAACCTCTCCTTGATTCAATCCAGAAATCCAAGCAGCCGTTATTACACTATTATGGCTCACAACAAACTCTCTGGTTATTGTAGAAAACCCAGCAGGCAATGTCGTGGTTAAAACTTCAGAATTATCAGATGAAATAGTGATCTCATTCCCACTCCATCCATTACCGGAAGCAGCAAACATCTCAATAGAATAAGTAATATCTGTTGAAAAAACAAAATACGGAGAAATTGCTATGGATACATCATCAATTGTAGATCCTGAAGGTGCTATAGAAAAAGACGAGTTTAGAATTTTTGTTTGGTATTGAATAGGCCAACTTTGATCATAAAAATAAGTAATTAAGGTACCCGAGATTAAGTCCGGGTCTACAATAATCGGAAAAGTTCTTGTAGGTGAACGCAGCCAATTCATATTCACTTTTGTCTTTATGATACATCCATCTTCAGAGTCAATGAGATCGAAAAAGACCGCTTTATCAATTGTAACCGAAGAGACGGAATTCTGATCCCTAATAGCATTTGGCTCTATTAAAACGGGCATATCATAAGTGGCTATAATAGAGTCGGAACGATCAACAAAAACGATGAGTCCACCCTCTTGAAGTTTCGCAGTCCAAAAAGCAGGCAAAACAATGCGTTCTTCAAATACAAGAAACTCGGCTTCTAAAGGAAATGCGTTGAAAGCACTCACAGAATTGATGATATAATCTACCTTACGACGCCCATTCATTATCTGAACAGACAAATCTATAGCCTCATAAACATCCTTATATACAGCACCTTGGTGAGCTGGCTTTACAAATGAATTCCCAATACTTTGAATAGAAGATGGAAGACCATCTATTTCAATATACATTTTTGTGTCTAAAAAATCCTTAATCACATTGTTTCCAGGAAATTCAGTAAGAAAGCCTTGATTTATTTGATTGGGAAGATAGCTCGAGAAACAATTAGAAGCATTCAAAAGTGGGTAGTCCAAATGTTTACTAGAGTTATTTTCTGTGACTTTAAGATCAATAGGGAGAAATTGTCCCTGCTTGTTAAAAAACAGGGGCTCAGTATAGGAAGTACTTGTATATGAACCATCTACATTCGATAATGTGTATGAATTCATTGTTCTCATTTCAGGGATGTCAGCCAGCTCCGAAACAACAAACTTTTGCCCATGCAAAACATGCGCAGCCAAAAAAGCCAATAATAATAGTAACTGTCTCACAAGTTTAAATTGTGAAACCGGTTTTAAAGAAATTCATTCTTTACTTTGAGTTTAGTTTTAGTCTTTATAGTGCGTAAAACCGAGTATATAATTCCTTGAAAAAGAGCGTTTATATAAGCTTAAACAGCTCTAAGAACTAAAATTCGATTCTAGGTTCTATGAATAAACCACCTAAATGGTTTAAATTGAGTTAGTCAAATATATAAAATTATATTCCGATTACATCAATAATATTTCTAAATTATTCTATTCGAAATAAAATTCCACCTACAAAAAAGCCCCTGCAACATTGCAGGGGCTTTCATTGAAAGAATGATTTTTACCTAATTGTCTGCTTCATTATAACTGTAGAATGAACACCATTTTCCACACTGATGAAATAAATACCGGGGGCCAAGTCCTTTTCAATCAAGAAGGTATTGAAACCAGAGTTCACATAAATTAAATCCCTAAATACCTTGTTTCCTTTAGTATCAATTATATTGAGGTTGGCTTCGCCTTCAATAGGAGAATTATTTAAAACAATCTGAAAACTCATTGAACTAGGGTTCGGATAAATAGTAAAAATAGCTTCCTCGTCTTCCATACAATTCGCATTAATGACGACTGCATCATAAGTTACAGATGCTCCGTCAATATCATTTTGTATCAAACGGTAGTAATTATCACCAAATGAGGCGTGCAAATGCTTATAGCTATAGGTGATGAGCTCATTGCTAAACCCCGACGCAGCCTCTGTATGTATCACATACCAATTGAACCCATCTCTCGAATACTCCAATTCATAATCAGAACTATAAGACTCAGATGCTGTTTTCCATTCTAGATCGACCGTACCGTCAATACAAGCAGCATTAAAAGAAATCAATTCTACAGGTAGTGCATTGTCATTGTCTGATCCAGCTCCAAAAAAGCTGAACCCAGAACCAGTTGCAGAAACAATAAAGTCCGAATCATCACCTGATATCGATAAATGTGTAAGCGCCTCCCATGACGTATGCCCCGGGCCCGCACTTTTAATCAGCCGTACTTTTTGAGGGTCAATTGTGGCACCTGACGCTCCACTAATACCGTTGCATCGGATGTCAAGGTTATACCCTTTAGAATTAATCGGTGCGTCATAGCTATCTCCCATCAAGAGAGACCCTGGAATAATTTCCCAATATCCTTCGCCATCATAATTCTGAATCAACTGACCATCAGCTGTAACCAATGGCAATCCTTCATACAAGTCATCACCACTCAATTGCGCATAACCCAAATTATAGGAAACCGTAAGGAATTGATCTGTACCGGGTGAACTTACAAAACCGACAGAGACATCTCTTCTTGAGCCATTGTAGCCTAAAGGAAAGACATACGAATCTGAGTTGTTTGCAAAATATCTTTTCAATTTCCCTAATACAACCCCGCCATTAGTCAATAAAGAACCTGTATTTTCTGAAGACGTACCTATAGTGAGAACATGGGGACCGTTTATTGACTCGTTTATCAAAATATCTGATTGTAAATTAAGCTCTCCCTCAATAGTTACGTCTGAATCTAAAATTAGATCGCCACCATTATTAACAATCACATCTGAAAAAGAAGTTGTACCACTTCCTGAGATTATTTGATCTCCAGAACCAACAAAAGACAATGTACTGGTCATAGAATTGATGATACCATCATTTACAAAATCGCCATTAACAACAAGTGAAGCTGAACCTAAATTTATTTCAGAGTTAGATGCTACATTCAAAGTGTTAATTGTCCCAGATACGAATAATGGTACTTGAGAAGAGACACACAATCCATCATTCTCAATTAAATTTATTTTGTCAGCAGAACTGCTTGGCGGCGTGGATTGAGCTTCCCACATTACACCATTCCATTTATACCAGTTTGCTCCAATAGACCAATCTGAATCAATTAAACCGTTCCATAAATAACTATCTGTATCTGGATTGGTAATTGAAGCCGGTTGGTGAAAACGAACTACTACTTCGGTTTCATAATCGGCGCAAATCCCATCATTTTCCGTCCATTTTAATGTAATATCACGATTAAATCCGGTCAATGGATTCACAATAATGGTCTGAGCACTCTGAGAAGGTTCAATTAAAATAGAACCACTAGGTGTTTCTTCCCACGTTCCACTCGATGTATTATCCATTGTAATCACATAATCAGACACACCACATACACTAACATCTGTATCTAGATTACCCAAAGAGGTAATCACGGGTGGTATTTGGGCAATAACATTAGCAACAAAAGGTTCAGACACACAACCATTTAAACCAGTTGCGGTAACAGAAAAACCTGTTGACTCTGAAACCGTTATACCCGCAGGGCTCATTTCAGATGACAAGAAGCTACCTACATCAGAAGACCATGAATATAGAGAGTTATCAACTGGCGTTCCTTTTAGAATGCGCCAATCTATTAAACTACCTGTATCCATATTTGCATCGTCAACAATCGTTAAGGTCCAATTTCCATCAGCACTTCCTGTCAGATTAGTGAATTGCTCTTCTGGAGCGAAAACTCCAGAAAAAGGAGCTGTTGCAAGACTAATATCAGCTCCATCAGACCTGAATACTGTATTCGTATAATTGTCATCCGCCAAACCATTAGACTGTGAAAGAATAATAGATGAAAGATCCGGGGCAGTCAATCGCAGTGTTAAATCACCCGTAAAAGTATGGGTTAAATTGACTTCAACACTCGTAACTTCAGCAGCCGAAAATAATGTATTTGAAAGAGAAACAACACTGGTCAAACCATTTGGGTCATTATCAGGAATAGCCGTACCCGAAACAATTATTTCATCTACACCACCTGCAGCAGCGATTAAATCGACAAGTCCTCCTTGACAGACAGCATCGGAACTTGCACTGGCAACAAGATATGGTAATGGTAAAACAGAGGTAACAACTGAAATTTGCTTTGACGCCAGATTCGTCGCAGTTATATCAATTGTAGCAATATTTTCTGAAGACGTAATTGACTGACGCGCATATACTATTGTGCTAGCTATTGCGCCTGCCGCTCCTAAGGTTAAGGATGTAGTAAATACCGTATTATCGAAAGAAAGTTCTACTCCAGAAGG
This sequence comes from uncultured Flavobacteriales bacterium, assembly GCA_905182775.1. Taxonomy (GTDB): domain Bacteria; phylum Bacteroidota; class Bacteroidia; order Flavobacteriales_D; family Crocinitomicaceae; genus UBA952. The sequence goes on along the minus strand of CAJJCU010000171.1, from coordinate 2,582 downwards.
AGCCTCAAAATTTAGTGCGGATTCCATATTTGTACCTTCAACTGTAAAAGATTGTGACGCTCCGATCAATCCTGGACATGCAGAAAGAGTAATATTCTGATTTGATATCGTAACAGATGGCGCAACGACACAAGAAATACTGGCTTTAAACCCTGATCTTTGGACACTCACATCAGAGGTAAATAATAAAGTCAATGCTCCATCAGCGGAAGATGAGGTGACAACCCCAGGTGAACTGACACCATCATAAGTACCGATTAAGTCTGTTGTTGAAGTACCGTTATAGATACTTAAAAAATCATATCCCGCCTCTGTATTAAAACTCACAAAATCCAAGCGAACAGCGCTACCCGAGGTTTCAGGTAAGATCGTCATAGTACCATTGGCCGAGTTTGGATAATCGGAATTTTCTCCTGGATCAAAAACATTTCCTGAGCATCCAGTAGGGGTAATTGTTGTACTTCCTGCAGCAGAAATAATGTAGGATGTCAAAGCTGGCCCACTATTATCTGTTCTTCTTATGCTGACCTGAGTACTTGTCGTATTGGAAATACAGCTGAATTCACTTAAATGAAGGTAAGCGGTTCCTGTATAAGATGCCGTCCAAAGTATATATGACTGTAAACCACAATCATCGTCATTATAAGAAAGTACTGCGCCTAAGTCGTTGCGCAGAGTCAGCTGTGTGTCATATGAAGCCTGAACACCTCCCGAATTAGAGCAGGTAGAGAACTCATAGTCGTCTCCTAAAACAACACTCACCTGAATGACCTGACCGGCAAAACTATTGGTTGATGCAGCCCCCCAGGAACCTGCAACAGGATCATACACCGAAGCGGGGAAAAAATTTGTTCCATTGTCACATTGACTAAATCCTGAAAATGACAGCACAAGAACTAAGAATAAAACAAGGTTTCGCATAAGAATTTAAGTTTAATGAGTAGTAGTCTAAAGAGGAACGTCTATAAAGGGTCAAAAGTTGCTTGGCTCAGTGAAAAAATAAAAACTTAATAGGTTATTCAACAGATGCTTAAAGTGAAAAACAAAAAAAAGCCCTTGCATATGCAAGGGCTTTTTTTATTTAGTTTTTATTTTACCTATAGAACACTATGTTTGACAACTTGCGTCCTCTCAATACCATTGCTTACACTGATGTAATAAATACCCGGAGATAATTTTTCTCGAATCGTATATAAATTCAATCCTGAATTAACCTGTATAGATTTATTACAAACTTTTATCCCTTTAACGTCCATAATCTTGATTGTAGCAGAACCCTCTAAGTTCAAATTCTCAAGACTCATATTAAATGACCCAAAACTAGGATTTGGAAACACAGAAAACAAGGTTGATACACCATCCATGCAATTTGCGTTAATCACTAGGTTTTCATAAACATCAAATGCGCCATCAATATCATTTTGTGTAAGTCGGTAATAATTATTACCCGAAAAAGGATGTGCATGGTTAAAACTATAATTTATAGTTTCTGAACTAAAACCAGCGGCTTGCTCAGAATGAATAGAATTCCAAACGACTCCATCTCTTGAGTAATCAATCACAAAATCCTGACTGTTATTCTCTGATGCAGTTTGCCATTGCAAATCAACAGAACCATCTAGGCATTCCCCTGAAAAAGAAACCAATTCAACTGGCAATGGATTGTTTACATCATCTCCGCCAGCTCCAAAGAAACTAAAACCAGTAGATAAGGCCAAAACAGTAAAGTCCGTATTTACTCCTGATGCGCTAAGATGAGATGTTGCTGACCAATTAACATGATGGTCACTAATAGAATTAGAGCCCGAACTTTTAATGATCCTTACTTTACTAAAATCAGTTGCTCCTGTGAGGTTATTCATATGAATACCGATCTCATATGCTTTGCTATTAATTGAACTATTGTAATCATCATTAGTTGGAGAAATCTCCCAAGTTCCCGCATTGTCATAATTTTGAATTAACTGACCGTCGCTCGTTACTAAAGGAAGACCTTCATAAAAATCTGAACTATTAAGCTGAGGAACTCCTGAATTATAGGAGGCTGTTAGGTATTGATTACTTCCTGGCGCAGTTGTAAAATCAACCGTAACATCTCGCATATCTGCAGAGGTTCCGACCGGGAAAAACTTAGACCCTAAGCTATTTGAGAAGTATCTTCTTAATTTACCAAGAACGACACCCGATGTATGCGAAATAGTACCGGTATTTGAACTAGATGACCCAATCGTTAAAACATTAGTGCCGTTATCAATATTTCCAGATGTCATCGTTAAAACACCATTAATATTTACGGGAACAGAGGCGGTAATGCTTCTAGAGGATTTATTTACGGTCAAATTATTTAAAAATAATTCATTTCCAGAAAAAACTTGATCAGATGAACCTGAAACGATAAGTGTACTGGTTCCTGAGTTAATTGAACCATCATTGGTTAGGTTACCCGTCATTGTAAGTGAGCCGTTTAAGTCAATAACTGCAGAATTCCCTACCATCAAATCAGTAACACTGACGTTACTTAATACAGCATTGTTTGTGCTGCTAACGCATAAACCTGCACTGCTGTTTGGTAGAATATAAAT
>CAJJCU010000170.1 GCA_905182775.1 uncultured Flavobacteriales bacterium | reverse complement strand
TAAATGTGGACTGGAAGAAGAAAATATTTAAAAATCATTCTGAGCAAGAGTTTGAAGATTTAGCTTTTGAGGCTTTTGAGTACCAAATGGCCTATTGTGAGGTGTATTCTTCATTTGTAAATTCATTGCGAAAAAAAACGCCATCGAACCTTCAAGAGATTCCTTTTTTGCCTATTTCTCTTTTTAAAACGCATAAAATCATTTCTAAGGAGGTTCCTAATACCATTGATAATGTTTTCATGAGTAGTGGAACACAAGGGGTGAGGAGTTCGCACTTTGTTAAAGATGTCAGTATTTATGAGCAATCATTTGAATGTGGATTCAAAGCCTTTTTAGGAGAGCCTAGTGAGCTTATTGTTTTGGCGCTTTTACCCAATTATATTGAGCAAGGTAATTCTAGCTTGGTGTATATGGTAAATCGTTTGATCGAGAAAACCAATTCCAAGCATTCAAGGTTTATTTTGAATGACCTAGAAGAAATCCCGGATGTTATAAAAGCGGCAAAGTATGAAGGTAAAAAACTTGTTTTATTTGGAGTTGCTTATTCGTTGATGGATCTTATGGATCTAAATATCAGTCTCAAGGATTGCATTGTAATAGAGACTGGAGGTATGAAAGGACGAAGAAAGGAATTGTCAAAAGTCGATATGTATAGCCAATTGAAACACAAACTTCAGATGGGCCATTTATATTCTGAGTATGGTATGACTGAACTTTTATCTCAGGCTTATAGTATGGATGATTTTACTTTTTCGACACCTGCTTGGATGAAGGTTTTATATAGAGATATCAGCGATCCTTTTACCATAACGAATTGTGTTAAGGGGTCAGGGTTAAATATTATTGACTTGTCTAATATTTATAGCTGCAGCTTTATTGCTACCGATGATCTAGGTCTGCGCAAGGGGAACGGTTTCGAAATACTCGGAAGGATTCAGGATTCGGATATTAGAGGGTGTAATTTACTTATTGAATAGATTTCTTAATTTTAAAAAAAAATAATAAAAATGACAATTCAAACAATCATTATTTTATCCTCAATTGGAATCTTGGCTGGCTTACTCAGTGGTTTTGTTGGAGTAGGGGGTGGGATTATCATTGTTCCAGCGCTTGTTTTCTTAGTCGGTCTTACGCAACATGAAGCACAAGGAACGAGTCTCTTTGTTTTGGGAATGCCTGTTGTTTGGTTGGGATTAATGAACTATTGGAAGGAAGGAAACGTGCAATGGAAGTACGGCTTAATTATCGCCGCAATGTTCTTTATAGGAGCTTATTTTGGTTCCAAATTATCCTTAAAATTGAGTCCAAGTCTTGTGAAGTTCCTTTTTGGAATTCTTATGGCCCTTGTTTCTGTCAAGTTAATTCTATCGGGTTATCAATCAATTGTCTCTAATGAAGATTAATGCCAGTGAATTAGAAGACTTCACATCTTCTCTCTTTGATAAAATGTGTGCTTACCGAAAGCATTTACACATGAATCCGGAGTTATCTTACGAAGAATATAACACGGCCTCTTTTGTGAAGGAAAAATTAATCAGTATTGGCCTTAAAAATATTAAAAGCATAGGGGGAACAGGTGTGATTGTTACCATATTTGCCGACCATCATACAAAAGACCAAGAATGTATAGCTTTTAGAGCAGATTTAGATGCTTTGCCAATTCACGAAGAGAATGAGGTGTCCTACAGAAGTAAAGTGGATGGCGTGATGCACGCGTGCGGACACGATGTTCATTCTTCCATATTACTGGGGTTAGCAGAAGTCCTGCATCATTTCAGGAACCATCTTTCGCAGCCAGTTAAGTTAATCTTTCAGCCAGGTGAGGAGGTCAATCCCGGTGGTGCAAATTTAATCATTGATGAGGGGGGATTGTTAAATCCAAAAGTTGCTAAGATCTTTGCGCTTCATGTTTTTCCAGATTTTGAGTTTGGTCATGTTGGTTTTCGAGAAGGCTTGTATATGGCCTCAAGTGATGAATTGCATATCGAGATCACTGGAAAGGGCGGGCATGGTGCGCTACCAGGTCAAACAATCAACCCGATGTTCATGGGGGCGGATTTCATCTTGAGGGCACGTGATTTCATTAAGAAAAACACACCGGATTCGGTTCCTAGTGTTATTAATTTTGGCCGATTTGAGGCTTTGGGTTCAACAAATGTGGTCCCTCAAAACTCGAGTATTAAAGGCACATTTCGCACAATGGACGAAGATTGGCGTGCTAAGGCTAAGTCAGGTTTACATGAAATTGCAGAAACCATTGAAAAAGAATACGGAGGCGTTTTGAAATTGAACATTTCTAAAGGCTATCCTTTTCTCAGGAATGATCCCGAATTAACAAGTTTTGCTAAAAATGTGGCCTTAAGTGTGTTGGACAATTCCCTTGTTCACGATTTAGGATTGCGAATGACCGCTGAAGACTTTGCTTTTTACAGTCATTTGGTCCCCGTTTGTTTTTTTAGATTGGGCGTGGGTAACAAATCAAAAGGAATTACTTATAACGTTCATCACCCAAAATTCGATATTGATGAAAGGTCAATGAAGACAGGTCTTTTACTATTTTCTTCCATAGCTTTATCTATTATAAATTGAGTCGATTCGTTTTTATATTGTTCCTTTTTTGTTTTTCTAGCTGTACAAAAAGTGTTCGTTTTCAAAATCTATTGGAGGGTAAATGGATCGTAGAAAGGATAAAGGTGGTTGATGGACAGAGCGTTAGTCATATTATTGAAGACGCTGAGGGGCAATTGCGCTTGAGTTTTCAAGATTCAGTTTCTGTTGGTCTCTGCAATTTTGAATTGAATATTGATTCAATTATTTATCCCTTCGCAATCTCCTTCGATGGTCTTGATCCTGTCTTTTTTGACCGTACTGATGGGCTTGAATTTGGGTCTGATATGGCACGTAATAGGTATAAAATCATATTGCTAACAAAAAGGGATTTGGTTTTGGAATATTACGACCCTTTAAATTTTCAATTACGTAAGTTGGTTTTCGTTAAAGAAGAATAGAAGTTATTCGTCTATTTTGTTTTATATTTGCTATTCATCAAAGGGTTTTCCATGAATAAATCGTTTATTTTCATTCTTATATTTTTGTTTTCGCTAACGGCTCATGGTCAATTTGAGCAAAATAATAAGTGGTCGCTTGATTTGGGCGGAGGTTTAACCAATGCTGTAAAGCCATATACAGAAAATTATTTTTCAAATACATACGATTTGTTTCACGCCTCTGGAGGTGTTCGTTACATGTTTAATAATAAGTATGGGATTAAGTTAGATGCAGGATACGATAGAATAACGAATGGTGAAGTTGGTGACAACACCATTAGTTTGCCGTTTCAAACAGATTATTTTCGGGTTTCAATGCAGGGGGTTGCAAATTTAGGTCGCCTATTAATGTTTGAGAATTTCTCAAATCATTTGAGCTTATTGTTTCATGCTGGTGGTGGTTTTTCTATGCTTCAAAATGAAGTGAGTTTTGATGGTGAGGATGAGAGAATGGTGAATTTTATGATGGGCTTTACCCCTCAAATTAAATTAGGTCATAGGGCTGCATTGTTTCTAGATGCTTCTTTTATTTGGCATATATACCAACAAAAGACTTTTGATATGCAGACACCTGTTGCCAAAAGAGGCTTTGATGGCTTTGTAGCGAACGCAACTATAGGGTTTAATTTCTATATAGGTAAACACGAAGAGCATATGGATTGGGCCTACTCCCCATGTTTCCCCGATATGTCTTATTTAGAAAGTGAGATTAAAAAATTAGACAGCACCAATATCGTTCTTAAGGCCAAATTCAACGATGATGATGGTGATGGGGTTATCAATTATTTGGATCAAGAGAAAGATTCTCCTTATGGAGTTGCTGTTGATTGTAATGGAAAGGAAATCGGTTCAGATCTAGCTACTAATCCTGTACCTGATACGACACCAACACCAGCTCCTGATGTTGTGCCAACGCCTACTCCGGATTCGTCTCCTACACCTAATATTACGCCAACACCAACGCCTGATGTT
>CAJJCU010000169.1 GCA_905182775.1 uncultured Flavobacteriales bacterium | reverse complement strand
CTTTTTGGTGCTTTTAAGATGTATAATGGATTTAAACTAGGTTTTCATTTGTATATCGTTTATTCTTTCCTGTCTTTGATTCATTACCACTTTGTAATCAGTCCTTCTGAGATTCCAATGCACCTTTTGGTCGTAAATGGTTTGTTTTCTTTACTATTTGTGTTTTTGTATTCCAGGCACTTAAAATGGATGCAGGCGTCCTAAAAAATTTTCCCAGGATTTAATATTCCATTGGGATCAAAGACATTCTTAATGTTTCGCATAATTTGCAAGGTGACCTCAGGAAAGGCAATATCCATATAAGGTTTTTGAACCAGTCCAATACCATGCTCTCCAGATATGGTACCTCCAAGGGCAACAACTTTCTCAAACAACTCTCTAATAGCTAAGGGTAATTCTTCGTTCCATTTCTGATCGTCTAAGTTTCCTTTAAGAATATTAACGTGTAGGTTTCCGTCTCCAGCATGTCCATAACATACAGAGTTGAATCCATATTTGGAGCCAATTTCCTTTACTGTTTTTAATAATTCAGGCAAATAAAAACGAGGGACTACAGTATCCTCCTCTTTATAAGTAGAATGAGATTTTACAGCTTCACCTACCTTTCTTCGAAGGTTCCATAGGGCTAGTTTCTGGGCCTCTGATTCTGCAAATAGAATTTCGTCTGTTTGGAATCCTTCAAGTACCCCCAATATTTTTTCACATTCTGACATCAGTTGTTCGGCTTCAAATCCGTCTACTTCAATTAACAGATGTGCTGCATGATTTTCTTGAATCTCTATAGTGTAGTCTTGAGTGAACTCCTGTGCAAGTAAAAGTGCATCTCTTTCCATGAATTCAAGTCCACTTGGAAGAATTCCTGCTCTAAAAATGGCTGCAACGGCTGCACAGGCCTCTTCGGCTTTAAGAAAAGGAACCAGCATCAGCATGTCTTGCGTGGGATGTGTGAGCAGCTTTAATACAATCTTTGTAACAATACCAAGAGTGCCTTCCGAGCCAACAATTAGCTGGGTCAGATTGTATCCGGTCGCGTTTTTAATGACATTTGCTCCCGTCCATATGATTTCTCCATTAGGCAATACAAGTTCTAGGTTCAATACGTACTCATTGGTGACCCCGTATTTCACTGCTTTTGGCCCACCTGAATTTTCTGCTATGTTTCCTCCAATAAAACATGAGCCACGGCTCGCTGGATCTGGTGGGTAAAAAAGACCTTTTTCTTTGACGGCGTCTTGTAGCACCTGTGTGATCACACCAGGTTCCGTAGTGACTTGATGATTTTGCTCGTCAATTTCTATAATTTTCGAAAGTTTTTCTGTTGAAAGCAGAACACCCCCATGTATAGGAAGAGCACCCCCACTTAAGCCCGTTCTAGCTCCTGCAGGTGTAACAGGTATCGATCGGTCATTGCACCATTTTAAAACCTTAGAGATCTCATCTGTGTTTTCTGGAATAAGTACGACAGAAGGCAGGTATACAAGATCCTCCGTCTCATCGTGCCCATAGGTTTCAAGGTCTTTTGGGAGGGTTTTACAACGCGCGCCTAAAAAGCTTGAAAAGTATTCAATGTCCTTATCTGATATGTCTATAAATCTGCTCATGCCTGTTCTAACTTTTCAAAAGTAACAATATCCCCATATTTGATCCTCTATTCGGCTAAAATTGTACTTTTATAAAAAACGAATTAATGATGAGACAAGCCTATATTATTGATGGAATTAGAACTGCAATAGGAAATTTTGGAGGAACACTTTCTCCGGTGAGAACAGATGATTTGGCTGCTCACGCTATTAAGGGTTTAATGGATCGTCATTCTAACTTTGATTTCTCACGGGTCGAAGATGTGATTTTAGGTTGTGCAAATCAAGCAGGTGAGGACAATAGAAACGTTGCGAGAATGGCTGGTTTACTCGCTGGGCTTCCTGTTTCGGTAGCAGGCGAAACTGTAAATCGTTTGTGCGCTTCCGGAATGGCTGCTGCGGTACATGCAAGTCGTGCGATTCAGACGAATTCAGGTGATGTATTTATTGCGGGAGGAGTTGAGCATATGACAAGAGGACCCTGGGTGATTTCTAAATCATCCAAGGCTTTCGGTCGTGATGCACAAATGCACGATTCTTCTTTTGGTTGGCGTTTTGTGAATCCAAAGCTAGATGAGGCTTATGGAACAGATGGGATGGGAGTGACTGCAGAAAACCTGGTAGAAATATATGGAATTGACAGAGACTCTCAAGATGGCTTTGCTTTATGGTCTCAGCAAAAGACAGCGGCAGCAATAAAAGCAGGTTTTTTCAAAGATGAAATTCTACCTGTAGAAATCCCGAGAAGAAAAATGGATTCCTTGGTCTTTGATCAAGATGAGTTCCCTAGGGCGAATACAACTCTAGATAGCTTAGGTGCTTTACGCCCTGCATTTAAAAAGGGAGGGTCGGTTACTGCTGGTAATTCTTCTGGGCTCAATGATGGTGCGGCGGCATTATTGATTGCTTCTGAAAATGCAATTAAATCTGAAGGGCTCAAGCCTATGGCTCGAATTGTCGCTTCGGCAGTAGCAGGAGTAGAGCCAAGAATAATGGGGATAGGTCCGGTTGCAGCATCTCAAAAAGCATTAGATCGTGCAGGATTGACATTGGCAGACATGGATGTGCTAGAGCTTAATGAAGCTTTTTCAGCACAGGTACTGGCTTGTAGCCGAGCGCTTGGCTTAGATGATCGTGATGAGCGAATAAATCCAAATGGTGGTGCCATATCTTTAGGCCATCCACTTGGAATGTCGGGTTCAAGGATCTTACTTACCGCTGCAAGACAACTCAACCTAACTAATAAGCGTTATGCTTTAGTAACCATGTGTATTGGAGTGGGGCAAGGGTATGCCACTATTATTGAACGAACGTAATGAAACTAAAACTATTTTTTGTACTCACGGCTGGACTCTTTTGGGGATGTTTATTGGGTTGCAAAAAAAAGAGCACACTGTGGTCATCAGAATGGATAGTTCCCTTTGTAAAGGATACGCTTGATCTCGCTAATTATCATAATGACAGTACCCTCGATAATAGTGGGTTGAATTATTATGTCGACTTTAAAAGGACTTTATTAGATGTTCGAATTGTAGACTATTTAGTACTTCCTGACACGACTATATATCAAACATTTTCGCCCACAATTTCTATTGGTAATGTACCTGCTGGTTTTACATTTTACAATTCCATTGAAACACATGAACTTTCTATACCCGATATTGAGCTTAAGAAAGCCATTGTTTCGTCAGGTAAAATTAGAATGAAGGTTTATAACCCCATATCAACGGGTGCTTATTACACGATTTCTATGCCGGGTGTTTCTATGAATGGTATAGATTTTCAGGAGACCTTTTATGTCAGTCCAGGCACAACTGACGCGCCATCGGTAGGAGAGGCTGACCTTGTTTTAGATGGCTACAAACTAGATTTACAGGGAACCGGTGTCATGGGCGCTTCAAATATATCAGCATTCAATATACTTCAAACCTCAGTGTCTATAATGTCAGACCCTGAAGGTGAGAATTCATCAATTTCGACTTCGGATATGTTCGAGTTTGAGGCGAAATTTGAAGGTGTAAATATAGCATATGCTCAAGGCTATTTTGGTTCTCAATCTTTCAGTGACACAACGCTCCTAGAGATTCCTTATTTAGACAAAATACAGAGTGGATTTATAGATTTTAATGAAATTCCATTTGTTTTTTCAATTGAAAATGGCGCTAAAATACCTGTCGCCGCTCAGGTGACTTTGGTTGAAAACACAAATTACAATAACAATAGCCTTGAATTGCAGTCTTCAGAGCTCAATGCCGATCATTTTATTGGTCCTGCTACTGGTTCGTGGAATACTCTTGTTCCAAGCGATTACCAATTGTCATTGGATGCCTCTAACAGTAGCATGGAGAGCTATTTAGAAAACTTTGGGTACCGACATCGTTTGGGATACCAACTGCGTTTAAATCCATTTGGCTCAGGTACTGGCTCTTATAACGAGGTCTTTCCTTCTAGTACAATCAAAGTGAGTGTCGCAACTGAATTTCCATTAGCGTTAGGAGTCAATGGCTTGGTTGTAAAAGATACGATAGGTCTTAATATGTCTTCCATAGAGATTAATAAATTAATATCAGCCGAGTCCATTTCTGTTCATATCAATACAGAAAATGCTTTTCCGATTAGTGGAGGTTTTGTTCTTAGGTTTATGGATGCTGGGTATCATATTCTTGATTCTGTTGTTGCGGACAATATGATCGGATCATCACTTTTAGGAAGCCTAGATTCAGATGATAATTTATTTAAGTTTAACAATGAGCTAGACTTGGTTTTAAATTCGAATATCACCTCCCAGATTTCAGCCGTAAAATGGATTTCAATTGAAGCTAATTTTGAAAGTAATGATTCGTTTGGTCAAGCATCTGTTGCGATACCTAGTGGAGCATATATTTACTTCGATGCTTATTTAAAGCTTACAACTCAGATTACAACTCCATGACCAGAATACTCATAATACTCATTTTGTTAAACTTGACACATTCGTTGATGGCTCAGTTTATGCTTCCTGTTCAGCAGGATACAAGCAAGTCGGCCTTTAACAATGAGTTTACGCTAAATGGAATTGCGGACTATCAGTCGACATCTATAGGAAAGGATATTTCCAAGTCTTTTTTTTATGGTGGTTTGATTGATGAGGAAATGAAGACTGAATCAAGTCAACGACACCAGCTCATTAATCGTTTTGGTATTGATGTTAATTCTGAAATAGCATATCGAAACCATAAGGTCAATTTGTTTAAAGACACCCTGAAAGGCCTTCAGTTAAATTACGGCTTCTATAATTTTTCATCTATTCAGTATACTGAGGATGCTTTTGACCTGTTGTTCTTTGGGAATTCAAATTTCATTGGGGACACAGCCATACTTACAGGGAGTCGGTTTGATTCATTTACCTTTCAGAAAGTAGGCTTTGGTTGGTTTAATAAGTATACAAAATCAAGTGTCACTTTTAATGCAATCGGTGTTCAAAATATAAGTAATGGATACATACAGAAGGGGCAGCTCTTTCAAAGTGCTGATGTCGATTCTGTCGGGCTAATTTTGGATGGTGTGTATTCGTCCTCTAATCCCAGTTTTTTTAGTGGTTTTGGATTGGCAATTGATTTGGATTATAGATTTAACATGCCGCGAAACGAAGATGAACGCATTTATTTTCAACTTTTAGCCCGAAATATAGGAGTTGTTTGTCTTCCTAAGGTTCAATCTTATAATATTAATAGCACGTTGAATTATAGCGCTTACACCATTGATGAATTGCTTAACGCATCAACTGTTTTTAATGATTCTCAAGGAGTTTCTAGTTCTTTTACAGATTCAATCACAGAGGAAACGCGCTTTATGATTCTTCCTGGCTTATTGCAGTTCACAAAATTAGTTGACCGCTCATCAGAAAAAGTAATTCAAGGATTTTATGGTGCGAGAGCTTATTTATCTTCATCGTTCATGCCTATGTTTTTTGGCGGTATTGATCTGAGGACGAGTTCTTGGTATCGATTAGGTTTGCAAGCCAGTTATGGTGGTTTTTCAAATTTCCGTTGGGGAATGTATTCTGAAATTAGTTTTCCTAAGTTTAACCTTGGTATAGCTTCTGAAAATTTATTTAGCAAGACGGGGGAGTCTATAATTATAAGGATGACATGCGCATTTTAATTTTTTATATAGCCGCTTTTATGTTAACCCCAAGTGTTCTTGGGCAATCTTCTTTTTATAAGGTTTTCTCTGGATTGGGATATGATATAGGAGAAGGGGTTGCGG
>CAJJCU010000168.1 GCA_905182775.1 uncultured Flavobacteriales bacterium | reverse complement strand
CAACAGACTGGGGAATCAAATCTATGAATCTATGGAAGGAGGCTACAACCAAATGCCGTGGGACGGACGCTTTGAAAATCAAGATCTACCTGTCGCTTCTTACTACTATATCATTGAATACAACGATAATACTACTCAAAATTCAAACGGAATTATTACTATTGTAAAATAACAGCCTATGAAAAATTTAATTTTTATAATAATATTATTTGCGACTTCAATTGTTTTTGGTCAGCAAACGCCTCAATATTCACAGTATCAACGCAATCAATTCATGGTGAATCCAGCAGCAGCAGGGGTTTACGATTTTGTCGATATTACGATGTCTGGAAGATGGCAATGGCTTGGTGTTCCAGATGCGCCTAGAACGTCCTATTTAGCGTTCTCTGTTCCTTTAAAGTTTGATCCAAAATATTACAATCCTGGAATCCGAACGAGCAGTGGAATCGTAGAGAACCCTGAAGTTAAAACGGGGAAACTCAAACATACGATCGGTGGTCAGTTGTTTGCAGATCAATATGGAGCTTTTCGTAAAATGTCTATTTCAGGGACATATGCACTGCATATACCGATGACTAAAAAAATAAATCTATCTTTTGGTATTAAGGCTGGCCTTTCCAATAACACTTTCTTTGCGGATCAAGCGCAAGTGTTAAATATAATGGCTCCTAATCAGAATCAGTACATCGATAATACCTATGATAATTTTGTTCAAAACCAATCGAACAAATACTTAATGGATATGGGAGCAGGTCTTTATATGTATTCGAAGAAGCTATTTGTTGGTATTGCAGCTGAACAGCTTACGAGAGATTTGGTGCAATTCGGTCAAGGAACTGCTAATTTTAATCCTCAAATTCATTTCAATTTAATTGCAGGTTATAAAATTCCTGTAAGCGAAAACCTTACCGTATCTCCAAGTATTTTATTGAAATACATGAGCCCTGCACCAGTTTCTATTGATGGTAATATTCAATTCGAATACAAAAAATGGCTTTGGTTAACAATGGGGTATCGTCATACTGATGCCTTAGTTGTTATGGCAGGTATGAATATCAGTGAGCGATTTAAAGTAGGGTATTCTTATGATTACTCCTTGTCTCGATTTAATGAATTTTCTTCCGGAGGTCACGAGTTGACCTTGGGCTTAATGTTAGGGAGGTAATAATATGAAAGTTATGCGATTTAATTCTTTAGTAAGCTTCCTATTAATAGGACTTAGTTCAACAGCGCAATATATTGATATAGAGGACCCTCATCGTTTAGGAGGAGAAGTTAATTCATTAGCGGAGGAAATCTCACCTGTCTTTTCAAAGGAAAGTTCAACGCTCTATTATACGAGAGTAAACGACCCACAATCAATAGGAGGAATCAACGATCAGGATATCTGGCTTAGCGAATGGAGTGGTGAAAAAAACTATTCAAAAGGAGAAGACTATAAAGATTTGAATAATAAATATAACAACTCAATTGTCGGTTTTAACAATGATGAAAGTATTGTTTATTTAATCAATTCTTATGATGGAAAAAAAGACATGAAAAAGGGATTGTCTTATGCCAAGAAAAAAGGAAATGCGTGGGGAACTCCCAAAGAAATTTCTATTCCTGGATTAGATATTGAAGGTGATTTTTATGGTTTTCATGTCAATAAAAATGGAGATGTGATTCTTATTTCATATGTCGGTCCAAATTCTCTTGGAAAAGAAGATCTTTATGTGAGTCTTCGAAATGACGAACAATGGTCGGAGCCTTTAAGTTTGGGTGCATCTATAAATTCCCCAGGATTTGAGATCTCACCCTTTTTATCAACAAACAATGACACGCTTTATTTTTCAACCGATGGAAGAGCTGGTGAAGGAGATGCAGATATATTCTACGCTGTTCGTAATTCAGATTCCTGGACGGATTGGTCAACACCCGTAAATGTTGGGCCTAAAATCAATTCTGCGAAGTTTGATGCCTATTTCACCATGTCAGATGGTTTCTTTTATTGGTCTAGTAATAGAGACAGTGAAAGAGCGGATATATACTATTCTACATTCCTTCCACCACCGCCACTTTTTGCATCTGCAGAAGGGTCTGATGTTACTGTTTTTCAAGGAAATGATGGTTCGATAAATCTAAGCCCTGAGGGAGGTATTTCTCCTTATGTCTATGCATGGTCTAATGGAGATTCAGTTGAGGACCCAATGGGTTTGGTTAAGGGAGTTTATACTGTTCAGGTTACTGATGCTATTGGTCAGGAGGTAAAGGTCGTTGTGGAAATTGGAGAGCCTGATTTAGTTGTCGAACCTGTTGTTGAACCTGTTGTTGTCGTGCCGTTGCTTGAGACAATTATTTATTTTGATTTTAATTCGAGCTATCACAATGCAATAAATAAGAAAGAATTGCTTTCTTTTAGCCAAGGAATTGAAAACAAAAAAGATGCTAAAATTGTCATTGAATCCCATTGTGATAAAAGAGCAACCGAGGCCTATAATATTTGGCTTTCAAAGAAGCGTATGGAACGAACAAGAGACTTTCTGGTTACGAAAGGCTTTACGAGGGAAAATATTTCAGGAGATTATAAAGGAGAATCTGAGCTAGAGGTTAAATGCGATAACTGTACCGAGGAAAACCACACGATCAATCGTAGAACAGTAATTAAGGTATTGAAATAATTCGCTTTAGTTTAATTCACAGTAGCCCTCTCTTTTATTTAAATAGCCATTATTTATGTGCTACCTTTGAATTAGGTTAAATACAATTTATTGTTTCAAAGTGTGTAAATGGATATTCTAAAACTTACGTTTCAATTAGGGGTTTTCTTTGCTATATATAGCTTTATTTGGTTCTTTATTGATCTAGGAATTAAAATACTGACATCAGGTTCTGCGAAAGGATTATTCCAAACATACCTTCTAAAAGGGATTAAATATCTTTTTTTAGTCAATGTTATTTTTCTATTCTCTATTGCGGAGAATGAAGTTTCGATCGAGGATGGATCTATGGTTCCTGTCGTAATGATTTTGATTCTTTATTTTATTGGGAGGTTTCAAAAAACCCAAAGTAAAAATGCGCTCTTTTCCCGTATGGGGATACAATCGAATGTCATTCAATTCAATTCCAAGTATGAAATCATTCTTATCACTATTTCCATTCTTGCCTTTGTAGGCCTAACTATTGAACCTAGTTTTGCTCAAAACCCTGTTTCTTTATGGTTTAAAGAAAGCATCATTGACATTGAGTCGACCGCAATTATAGGTTTTGTTTTTAAAGTAATAGGTTTGTTTTTTTTATTAGGGATTTTATCGAAAACAGTAAACACCTTTAAATTTATCTTAAGCAAGTTTACTTCGAAAGGTAACGAGACGCAACAAGATCAATTTGATGATTTTGAAGAAGTAGAATAATAAAACAATGGATCATTCATTTCCAAAGGAATTAAGACTTACCCATAAGAGGGATATTGACCATTTATTCGCAAAAGGTCGGCGGTTAAAGTCTCATCCTTTTGTGATTATTTGTGAAGAAATTACGCCTAAGGCTGGTATTCCTTTTAAAGTACTTATATCTGTTCCAAAACGAAATTTCAAGCTTGCCGTGGATCGGAATTATTTGAAGCGATGTATCCGTGAAGTCGTAAGGTGCAATAAAGATCTCCTGATCAAGGGGGAAGATAAGACGTTTTGTATTGCAATTTTATATAGTTTTAAGACCAAGCTTGAATTCTCTAGACTTGAGGAAGGATTGTTGAATGGGCTAAAAAAAATTCATTCATGAAGAAAATGATAAACAGCGCACTACTTGTCGCTTTTCTATTCCTTGTTCCATTATCACATTATAGCCAATCTAGAGGTTTTGAGATCTTGAAAAACATGGAACTTATGGATCAAATCCATGAGTATCTTGATTTATATTATGTAGACGAACCGGCTACAGGTTATATATCTAAAGTGGCTATTGATGAAATGCTCAAGGAGCTAGATCCCTATACTGTATTTTACCACGAGTCCAATATGGAGAATTTCCGTTTGATGGCTACGGGACAATATGGAGGTATTGGTGCGTTGATTAGAAAAATAAAAGACTTCACATGTATTGTTCAGCCTTACGAGAATAGTCCTGCTCATTTAAGCGGTTTAAGGGCTGGGGATAAGATTTTATCCATTGATGGGGTTTCCATGATCGGTAAGTCTTCTGACGACGTATCCTCCTTTTTAAAAGGCCCTAGAGGTACTACGATTGCAGTTGAAATAGGTCGAATAAATTCAGGAAATCAGACAATTAATGTTACCCGTGAGGAAATTAAGCTGCCTGATTTACCTTATTTCGGAATGGTAACTCAAGATGTTGGTTATGTCAAGTTATCAAGCTTCTCGCAAACTGCATTTCAAAGTGTTCAAATTGCTTTTAAATCATTGAGGGGTGAAGGAATGCAAACGGCCATACTTGATTTAAGAGACAATGGCGGTGGTTTACTTATGGAGGCAATTAGAATTGTTAATTTATTTGTGCCTAAAGGTCAAGATGTTGTTGCGACAAAAGGTCGTTTATTAGCGGAAAATAGGTCTTATAAAACAACTGAAAAAGCGACGTATCCCGAAATGAAATTAGTTGTGCTGATTAATGAAAGAAGTGCTTCTGCCAGTGAAATTGTAGCGGGTAGTTTACAAGATTTAGATCGGGCGGTTGTGATTGGCGCTCAGAGCTATGGGAAAGGACTTGTTCAAAGAACTTTTGATCTTAAATATGGCTCAAAGTTAAAACTAACAATATCCAAGTACTATACCCCATCAGGAAGATGTGTTCAAAGGTTAGAGTATTACAATAAGAATTCTGATGAAAAGCCAGAAGAGATTTCTGACACCTTATTAACCGTTTTTAAAACAAGAAATGGCAGAGATGTAATTGATGGTAGAGGGGTTGTTCCTGATGTAGAAATCAAAAAAGAGTCTTTGACACGTCTAACGACTCTTTTGTTATTACAGGATATGGTCTTCCATTTCGCAACTCAATACGCTGCTAAAGAGGATTCTATTGCGAGTCCGGAAGATTTCACATTAGATGCGGGTACTTATCAAGAGTTTATTGCTTTTGTTATCGAAAACAAAGATTTTACTTATGAAACAGGTACTGAGATAAAGCTAAAAGAGCTAAAAGAGCAGGCGATTGAAGAGGGTTATCTGGATTTAATCCAAACGTCCTATGATTTGATTGAAACATCAGTTTCAGCTAATTTAGAACGAGAAATGGCTTCCATCAAAGAAGAAATTTCAAGATGGATTGAAAGTGAAATTATTTCAAGGTATTATTTCCAATCTGGCATGAGCCGCCATGGCTTTCGTTTTGATTTAGATATGATTAAGGCGCTTGAGGTTTTAGATAATGAACAAGAGTATAAAAACATTCTTAAATTATAGTTTTAAGTAAAATGAATCGACCTTCTTCAAAATTCATTCATTACTATGCGCATTTATTTGTCTTATGCCTTTTTGCTGTAGGTATTGTATGCAGTAAATTCCTTATGTCAATGGGAATCTTACTTGGGCTGCTTAGTTTATTAATTGAGTGGGATTTTAAGTCCTATTACAAAAATCTGAAAGAAAATAGATTCTTCATTGCGGTTTTTATTTTTTATGTTGTTCATGTCTTGGGAATGTTCTGGACTGAGGACATAACAGAGGGTTTTAGTGATCTAAAAAGTAAGGTGACTATTGTTGTGGTTCCTTTGATTATTATCTCAAGGCCATTGATACTGAGAAAAAGCTATAAGGTTATTATTTCTGTTTTTCTTTTGAGCCTTATGCTCACGAGCATCATTAATTTTATTTCTTTTAATTTCTATAGTACGGAATTGAATTTTAAGGACGCTAGGGATATGTCCTTATTTAATTCTCATATACGATTTGCAATCATGATTGCTTTTGGTATTCCGCTGCTTTACGATTTGTCTAGAGATCGGAAAAAGATTAGATTTTTATTCCTTATTCCGGCTCTCTGGTTTTTGTACTACACTTTTATAAGTCAGGTCCTTACAGGCGTCATTTGCCTGGGAGCTATTTTCATGACGCTTCTTATTTTTCCATTATGGTTGAATAAGAATTATATTTCTCTACTATTTCTGTCCTTTTCAGGAATCATTATTTGCGTACTCATATTTATTGGACTGAGAGCAACAGTGGCAGATGAGACCATACCGTCAGTAAATATTCAAAGCGTAAAATCTGCTTGGGAAATTCGTTCGGAGTTTTCTTATGATGGGAAAGATAATAGAGATCAAGATTTGAAGTATACTTTGTCCAGATTTTTGACCTCCAAGAATTATCCAATCACCGATACAGGAGTTCGGAAATTGACGAATGATGAGATAAAATCTATTGAAAAAGGGATGGCGCATTACTCGGAAATGCAGGGAGGATTTATTGGTCGTATTGAAGGTATACGTTACCAGCTGAGCCATATGTCAGACCCAAATGGACATTCCTTATTACAGCGCATAGAAGCATGGAAGGTCGGCTCTTCCATCTTTTGGTCCGCACCCGTATTTGGCGTGGGTACAGGAGATTTAATCAGCGCTTTCAAGCGGCGGTACGTTGAACTGCAGACAAAGCTGACTGCAAAAAATCAAATCAGAGCTCATAATACCTATTTGACAAGTCTCATCACCTTTGGAATCATAGGTTTGTTATCTTTTCTTTTTATCCTATTTTCTTCGGGAGTCCTTCAGCTCAGGCACAACCAGCTTATTGGTTTTGTTTTTTTAGTGATTATGATCGTTACTTTCTTTTTTGAAGACACCTTAGAAACGCAGACGGGGATCACGCTGTTTGCTTTTTTTTCGGCCTTATTTTCGCTTCCTATACCAGGTCCTTCTGCTGATTGATAAAATTCATTAATTTCGCTAAACCATGTCTATTGAAGTAAAAAACGTATATAAATATTATGGAGAGCAGGCTGCTGTAAAAGGCATAAGCTTTTCGGTGAAGTCAGGAGAAATAGTTGGGTTTTTAGGACCTAATGGTGCTGGGAAAAGTACGACCATGAAAATGATTACGGGATACATTCCTGTTTCTTCAGGTGAAATTTTAGTATCTGGAATGCCCGTTGGTACGGACCAATTAAAACCTCAAAAAAAAATAGGATATCTTCCCGAAAACAACCCGCTTTATTTAGATATGTATGTTAAGGAATATTTAGATTTTGCAGCAAGAATTTATAAAATAGCCAATAGGCCTGATCGTATAAAGGAGATGATCAATGCTGTTGGTTTAGAAATCGAGCAAAATAAAAAAATTGGTGCCCTATCAAAGGGATATAGACAAAGGGTAGGAATCGCACAAGCGATGATCCATGATCCTGAAGTACTCATTTTAGATGAACCCACCTCTGGTTTAGACCCCAATCAATTGGTTGAAATAAGGGAACTCATTACGTCGATAGGTAAGGAAAAAACCTTGATGCTTTCTACACATATCATGCAAGAAGCGGAAGCCATTTGCGACCGTGTAGTGATTTTATCTAAAGGTGAGATCGTTGCTGACACTCCCACCAAGAAACTTCATGAACAGTTTTCAGGGGTGAAGTCTGTGTTTGTTGAGTTTGAGAATACGGTAACCAAGTCCATGTTGACTAAAATTAATGGGATTTCAAAAGTAGAGCAAAAGCAAGGAGGATGGCTTTTGTCTTCCAGTACGGCTGATCCAAGAGCAGACATTTCTAGATTTAGTCAGGAAAACAACTTGGTGATTTTAACCTTACAATTAGAAGAAAAGTCCCTTTCCTCAGTATTTAAAGATTTAACGAACTGATATGAATTTTATACAAGAATTAAAGTGGAGAGGCATGATTCACGATATGATGCCCGGCACTGAAGAAGCCCTATTGAAAGAGTCTTCTGGTGGCTATATTGGTTTTGATCCAACATCTGATTCTTTGCACATTGGCAGCTTGGTTCAAATAATGATTTTAGTCCACTTTCAACGAGCAGGACACCGCCCAATTGCTCTTATTGGTGGAGCGACAGGGATGGTTGGTGATCCTTCAGGAAAGTCGCAAGAAAGAAATCTATTAGATGAAAAAACGATAGCGGAAAATATAAAAGGTGTCAAAGAACAGCTTGAGCGTTTTTTAAGATTTGAGGGTGCTAATGCAGCGGAATTAGTAAATAATTATGATTGGTTTCAGTCCATGAATTTCTTGTCTTTTATTAGAGATATTGGCAAGCATATTCCTGTGAATTATATGATGGCTAAGGATTCTGTAAAGTCTAGATTAGAGACTGGAATGTCTTTTACTGAGTTTACCTATCAGCTCGTTCAGGGGTATGATTTTTATCACTTGCATAAAAATAAAGACTGTATAGTACAGCTTGGCGGTTCAGATCAATGGGGTAATATTGTTACTGGAACTGAATTAATTCGACGTAAATCAGGGGGTACAGCTTTTGCAGTCACGACCCCACTTATAAAGAAAGCCGATGGAACAAAATTCGGAAAGACAGAGAGTGGAAATATTTGGTTAGATAAAGAAAAGACTTCTCCTTATGCATTTTATCAGTATTGGTTAAACGCCTCTGATGCAGATGCCTCTAATTTCATTAAAATATTCACCTTATTTACTCAAGAAGAGATTGAATCTTATCAGAGCGAGCATGATGATGCACCTCATATGAGGTCGCTTCAGAAAAAGATTGCAGAAGATATTACGGTCCGTGTGCACGGACAAGAGGCTTATGAGCAAGCGTTGAGCGCTTCGAAAATTTTATTTGGAAAATCGACCCAAGAGGACCTAATGCGTTTGTCTTCAGGAGATTTTCTAGAGGTGTTTAAAGGGGTTCCTCAGGCACATATTTCACGTGATGAGCTGCTTGATGGGATGTCAATTATTGATATACTGGCAAGTAAGTCTGGGTTTCTTTCCTCTAATGGTGAGGCTCGAAGAGAGCTCAAGGCCAATTCTATTTCTGTGAACAAAGAAAAAGTAAATGAGTCTTTTGAGGTGAGCTCAAGTAATTTCATCAATGACAAATACCTTTTGCTCGGTAAAGGCAAGAAATCCAATTTTATTGTAGTAATCGACTAAATGAAGATGCTCTGATGTTAATCAAATAATGAGCATTGCATCTCCGTAGGAGTAGAACCTATATTTTTCTTTGATTGCCTCTCTATAGGTCTTCTCCATTAATTCATGTCCACAAAATGCAGAGATCATCATTAATAGAGTAGATAATGGTGTATGGAAATTTGTGATTAAACAATTGGCAATACTGAAATCATATGGAGGGAAAATAAACTTATTTGTCCATCCTTCATAAGGCTTTAAAAAACCGTCAGTTGTAACTGCAGTTTCAATAGTTCTCATCGAAGTTGTACCAACAGCACAAACTCTTTTCTTTCCCCTTTTTGCAAGGTTGACAATATCAGAAGCTTCTTGAGTGATAATCGCCTGCTCAGAGTCCATTTTATGCTTTGTCAAATCTTCGACTTCAACTGGGCGAAAAGTACCGAGACCCACATGAAGTGTAATTTCTGAAAATTCAATTCCCTTAAGCTCAAGTCTTTTCATTAGCTGACGAGAAAAGTGCAAACCTGCAGTTGGTGCAGCCACGGCTCCCTCTACTTTTGCGAATATCGTTTGGTAGCGTTCTTCATCTGTAGCTTCAACTTCTCTTTTGATATACTTCGGAAGCGGCGTCTCTCCCAATTCAGTTATTTTTGCTTTGAAATCTTCGTAAGGCCCATCAAATAAAAAGCGAAGGGTACGTCCTCTTGAAGTTGTATTGTCTATGACCTCTGCAACAAGAGAGTCGTCTTCACCGAAATACAATTTGTTTCCGATTCTTATTTTTCGAGCAGGATCTACTAGGACATCCCATAATAAACTTTCTCTATTTAATTCTCGCAGTAAAAAGACTTCTATTTTCGCACCTGTCTTTTCTTTATTTCCGTACATTCTTGCTGGAAATACGCGTGTATTATTCATCACCATAACATCTCCCTCATCGAAATAATCGATAACATCCTTGAAGAGTTTGTGCTCAATTTCACCTGTGTCTTTGTGAACAACCATTAACCTAGATTCATCTCTGTTTTCAGCTGGGTAATTTGCAATTAATTCCTCAGGAAGATCGAAGTTGAACTCCGATAATTTCATCTTACTCATAGTTGATTTTTTGTGGTTAAATGGTCAAAGAGTGCAAAGATACAACATGAAGACCCCGTTTGTCAAGTAAAAGGGCATATTTGTTAATTAAAACTGAAAATAGACAAACGGTTTGAAGGTATCAGAAAAGGCCTGATACACACCAATAAGAATAAATGCAACGATAATAGACTGCACATACATAGGCATTCGAGTAAATAATTTTTCGCCGAAAAGTTTGGTTTTATTTGGCAACCAATGTAGCAGATATCCCATTAGCATAATATAAAGTGCGGTATCAAAGCCGGTCATTAAAATATCTAATGACGTTTGGTTCAATTCAAAATTGTTCCAAATTTGTGCTAACATTTGTGCAGGTGCACCATCATCTTCTAGGCGAAACCAAATTCGAGTAAAAGTTATAAAATTAAAGGTGAGAAAGATACGCCAAACCCTGATGTAAATTGCTTGGGAATGCTCGTATGGACTCACTTTCTTCCAGTGGTTATATAGAATTAACGCGATACCATTCATAGCGCCCCAGATCACGAAATTCTCACTTGCCCCATGCCAGAGGCCTCCAATAACCATTGTGATCAAAAGGTTGAGGTCTCGATGAATATATTTTTTAAAGCTGCTGAACAATAGAGAAAGGACACTATACAGTAGCATCAATCCGACATAGATGAAAGCGAGCCAATACCATTGCGTGATAAAGATCAGGAACACTAAAATGATCAGTGTAGCAATATAGGTCGCTATTCCACCTCCTCTGTTTCCTCCTAAGGGTATGTATAAGTAGTCTCTCAGCCATGACCCTAGTGATTTGTGCCACCTCCTCCAAAAATCGGCTACACTGACGGCTTTGTAAGGTGAATTGAAGTTTTCTAAGAGCTTGAAGCCCATTAGTCTTGAGACCCCAATAGCAATATCCGTGTATCCAGAAAAGTCTCCATAAATTTGTAAAGAATATCCCCACATGGCTATAATGCTAATAAATCCAGGGAATGCTTCTGGAGCATCGACGACCTTATCTATAAAGTGAATGGCAATATAATCAGCGAGAATTACTTTTTTGAGAATACCTTTTACAATTTGAATAATTGCCCAGCTAAAATCGTTGTGGTTGAGCTGAAAAGGCTTTCGAATTTGTGGAATAAAATCCTTAGCGCGTACAATAGGTCCCGCAACGAGCTGTGGGAAAAAACTGACAAAAAAGGCGTATTCAAAAAAGTTTTTTACTGGAGCGACCTCTTTTCGGTAAATATCGACCACATAGCTAATACTTTGAAATGTAAAGAACGAGACTCCCACGGGAAGAACGATATGGTCTGCGAAGGAACCTGAATCCATAAATGAATTTGCCATCCGGGCAAAGACATTAAAGGTTTCATAATTGGTATGAAACATTTCATTAAAGGAACCTGTAAAGAAATAGGCATATTTGAAATACCCTAAGGTGAGTATGTTAAACAGCACAGAAAGTGTCACATAAAACTTCTTTTTGTTTTGCGACAGAGCCGCCCAAACTCCTTTACCAATAAAATAATTAATAACGATACTTGCGCTCAGCAGCAGCACCAGTAGTCCTGAAGTTTTAAAATAAAAAAAGAGACTAACGACAAATAAAAAGATACTTCGTGTCAGCTTGTATTTATGAATGAAGCTAAATATGGACAGTACAATGAGAAAAAAAACCCAAAAATCAAGTTGTGTGAAAATCAAAGGTTGGGTTTCATCAAAAGAAAATAATTGTAGCAGTCTATCCATCTTAAAAATTGACTTTTTCTAGTTCGCACTCTTTTTGATTCAGGTATTTTAAAAAGGCATCGATATATAGCTCTGCCTTTAGGTGGTAGCCTTTTTTTGTAAAATGCACCAGGTCATTCCGCATAAGACCTGAATTTTTCCAGGTATAGGAGGACCCAAGCCCACCCATAAAGCCATAGAAGTCCCAAATTGCAGTGTTGTATTTTTTCGCGAGTTCAATAATTACATCTCTCTGTCGCGCCGTGTTTTTATTTGGGTATTTTCTTTTGTAATAGCAGTCATTAGGTACGGTTAGCAGGATGGCACATTTTGGATTTGCTTCTAATACAATTTTCATCATATCCTCTAAGTTTTTTTTATAAACGTTGGGGTCAAAACTTTTATAAGGAACAAAACCATCATTGGTTCCAACAGAAAATGCAAAGTAATCCGGGGGTGTTTGTTTTAGGTCTCTTAAAAAGAATTCATTACCCAGATAGGTATAAAGCCCTGCTCCATTAATTCCAATGGAGTTGTATGATATTCCAGGACTCTCATTCATTAACTCAAATCCATAAAGGTCTAATCTGAAAGGTGCTTTTATGGTTCGAACAAATTGTATATCTAAGGAATCGATGGGGTCCGTAAAGTGAATCTCTGTATAACCCATTTCTGCACATCTGCGCACGGACCTAATGAGTAGCTCATTGGATCCAAAATTAAATTCGAATGGAATGACTCCGTTATTGTGATAAATTCGAATCGCTGCAATTGGTGGGCTCACTCTGGTTTTTTTATAAATAAAATTTAAGCCAATCAAAGAATCACTGCAAGAAATAGCCGCTCCTGTAATGCCGTAATGAAGAAACTTAGGACGATGGATCACACTTCGGTAACCGCTCCAGCTATTTGAAGAAGAGAATCTATAGTTCCCGGGATTATTTGTTTTCGCTAGGTTGAATGGGAAAACGAGGCCTCTATGCCCCTCGAGCCCAGGCCAGTTGTTTTGTAAAAAGGTCCTAAAATCATGCGTGTAAATATCGGCCTGTATATGCGACCCGCCAATATGATAGAAGTTTAGTTTCCTGTCTTTTCGTTCGATCATGGAATCCATTTGATGGTATAAATGATCCCAGTTTGTATTCTCCTGTATAGGGAAATCGAAAATATTATTTTCAAAAGAAATAAAAGGAAATTGGTTTACAGCATTTGAATCTATGGTTACCGTATTGATTAAAGAAAATTCAGAGGTATCCACGGGAGCTTGGCTAAATAAGCTTAGCGGGATAATTAGCAGACTGAAAATGAAACACTTATTCATTAATGATCTCTTTCTTTTTATTAATGATCTTTTGGGAGTCCCATGCGCTATATGCATTGATAAAGGCATTATAAAAAAGCTGTGAAGCCTTTCTTGCTCCTTTTGGTGTGAAATGGATGTAGTCCTTTCCTGCCAATTTATTTTCTACCCAGGCATACATTGAATCTTTTCCTCCCATTGCATTGTACAAGCTCCAAAAAGAGCCCCCTGTCAATAGGGTTTGTTTTTTCATTTGTTCTATGCAATACGGGATAAATGGATAGGTTGTATAGATGCCATCCTGCAATTGAGACATATCACTTGGCCCTATAACTAGTATTGCTGCGTTTGGGGCACATTTTTGAATTAATTGTACCTGTCTTTTAAACCTTCGAGAATAAGCTCTTACAGCGCTGCTATCCTTGAAGAAAGGAATGGAGTTTCCTCCAAACTGCAGGATAACAAGTTTGGTGTTCAGCTCTTTGTGCATGTATGACATTGATTCGATGTCGACAGAAGAGAATTGTGTGCCTGAAGAGCCCCGCATGGCAATATTGTTCATTTGGACCCCAATATCTCCCTCTAAGGAAATCCCGCTAATGATTGGGCTCTTTTTAGAACGAAGTACGAATTTTATTTTTTCGGGAGTTGTTTTCACTTTGTAATACAACTTGTGAGGTAATCCATCCGTTTTTAAAGAGTCTTTTTGGTATAATTTACCATTGACATAAACATCAACCGCACACGTGTCTTGACAGTCATTGTAAAAAAGAGAGATATTTGTGAATGCCTTACAGCGGCTATATCCTTTTGTAGAAGGTGTCAACTCGATCCAAGCTTCGGTTGGTCGGTTTTCTACATCTGAAAGACTATCTATAGTGAAAGTTGCTGCAGAAAGCATTGCCCCATATTTATTTGAGTAAAGCTTTTCCTTTCCAAAGATTATTTTCCTTTCAAAATTGCTTGAATACGCATGCCCAAAAGAGATGGTATTGTAGACGTTAATTGCAGGAATTAGGCCTGGTCCAGCTCCTCCGAACTCACTTTGAAGCCGCTGTCTAATAAATGCGGTCATCCGATCTCCTTCAATTTGAGAATCTCCATAATGGAAGATGCTTATTTTTTCTTTTTTCGAAGCGGCATTTTTGAGCTGCTCAAAAAAACCACCTAAAAGAATCTTTGCAGGATCATTTTGTTCAAGTCTCGTTGCGCTTGCGATTGAAAGCTCCTTACTTTTTGTAGGCAGACCTAATTCAGTTTGATTGGAATCTAACTGAAGGGCAAAAGCGTCATCGTTGATGTCTGAAGTATTTACATCTTCAAGAAAGTCAAGATTTTTATTTTCCTGAGTTTTCGGAGCCAATAGGTTCTCCCATGTTAAGAATTTGATTTTTAGTCCAAAGAGATCATAACCTTGGCTTGGCGCAAAATAGACAATAGGGAGCAATAAAAGACAGGTCAATAAAAGAAAAAAAAGTACATTTAATGGTCTGTATTCCCTCATTCAAAAACCTTTGCTAAACAAATATAGTTTTTATACAAATACGATCAATGAAAGATAACCTTCTACATCTAGAAACTTCATTATATCTCTTGCAACATGCAAATAATCCTGTGCATTGGAGGCCATGGTCCCAATCTACATTGGATTTTGCAAAAGCGGAAGGAAAACTGATGATTGTAAGTATTGGCTATTCGTCTTGTCACTGGTGTCATGTGATGGAAAATGAAAGCTTTGAAGATCTTGAGGTTGCCGAGATCATGAATACCCACTTCATCAATGTAAAGGTTGATCGTGAAGAACGCCCTGATATAGACCAACTTTACATGTCTTCTGTTCAGCTTATGGGGGTGCAAGGCGGTTGGCCCTTAAATTGTATTTTATTGCCAGATGGAAGGCCTATTTATGGCGGTACATACTTTAAAAAAGAGAAGTGGATTCAGATACTCAAGGCTGTTGTCGAAACCTATGAACTCGATGCAGGAAGGGTGGAGGAGTTTGCTCGTGAAATGAATGACAACCTACAAGATCAGCATTTTCAGTTTTTAGAGAATGATGCAGGGGTCACTCCAGGTGAGCTGAAATCTTGGGTCATAAAGTGGAAGACCTCTTTTGATACCTTACTTGGGGGGTATCAGTATGTTCCTAAATTCCCATTGCCTAATCATATGAGATTCATGCTTGATTATGGATTGGAGGAGCGTGATCAATCGTTAAGGGATCATGTTCATAGTACCCTTAAATTTATGGGGAATGGTGGGATATTTGATCATGTTGAAGGTGGGTTTTCTCGTTATTCCACCGATGCCGTTTGGAAGGTGCCTCATTTTGAGAAAATGCTTTATGACAATGCACAGCTCATTAGTTTATATAGTTTAGCAGCACTAAGCCTAGGCCAGCAAAAGGATGTTGGTTTTTACAAGTCCATCGTCATGCAAACATACGAATGGCTAACCACAACATTAAAAACCTCTTCAGGGGCTTTTTTGTGCTCACAAGACGCCGATACAGAGGGGGAAGAGGGAGCTTATTATTGTTGGACAGAGAAAGAGCTTAAAGCCATTTTAAAAGAGAACTTTAATTGGTTTCAAGAGCTCTACAGTATAGATGAACATGAAATTTGGGAGCAAGAGCTCTATATTCTTCAAAAAAAGTATACCCATTTTGATTTCGCGCAAAAACAAAATTGGTCTGAAGCCATAATGGAATCGAAAATACATGAAGTACGTACTTTATTGTCAAATGCAAGATCTAAAAGAATCAAGCCATTGATCGATACGAAATCGTTGACCTCATGGAATTCCCTTTTGATTCAGGGGTTTTGCCATGCTTATGTCGCATTTGGTAATGAATATATACTGAAGGAAGCGCTTTCCGTTTGTGAGTGGTTGGTTCACCGTCAGTTTAATGAAAAAACAGGGGTCTTATACCGTAATAATGTAAATGGAAAAGCAAGTATAGATGGTTTTTTAGATGATTATGCCAATGCCATACAAGCCCTTATTTGCCTGTATCAAACGAAAGGGGATCTTGATCATCTGATGCTCGCCAAAAAATTAGTTGAGATCGTAGAAGTTGAGTTCTTTAGCAAGGATCAAAACCTTTGTTATTATACGAAAAGGAATACAAAGCTTATTGCGAGAAAAATAGATGTTGATGACGATGTAATGCCATCATCGAACTCAGTAATGGCTCATAATTTTTATTCTCTTGGGTATTACTTCCGAAACGAACGTTGGATTCAAAACAGCAAAGACATGCTACAAAAGGTAAAGGGCTTGATCTCTAAATACCCTGGTAGCTATGTCAATTGGATGGGATTGTATTATAGAATACTGAAAGGTCCTGCAGAGCTATCAGTATTAGGACAAGAAGCAATAAGTCATTCTCAAATCACTAAGCTACAGGGTCTAAATATCTTGGTTTCATACCACCGAGAAATTGCGGTTTCGGCAGCTTATTCTGACGACGGTATCTATCTTTGTAGAAACAAGGTCTGTTTACCTAAAATGAAAACCTTAGATGAAGCTATAATACATCTTAATTCTAGCAAATAGACTAGCCTCTTCTTTGCATTGCTTTTTGGGCAGCAGCTTCTATATGCGTAGCTCCTAAACCGTATTTTTCCATTAGATCCATTGGTTTTCCGCTCTCTCCAAATGAATCATCAACGGCGATAAACTCCTGAGGACAGGGTGTATTTGAAGCTAAAACTCTTGCGACAGCCTCTCCTAATCCACCATTAGCCATATGCTCTTCAGCTGTTACAATGCATTTTGTTTTGGCGACAGACTTTAATATTGCCTCCTCATCTAAAGGTTTTATTGTGTGCATATTGATTAGTTCAACTGAAATCCCCTTTGCTGCTAATAATTGAGCTGCCTCAATGGACTTCCAAACCATATGTCCACATGCAATAATAGTAACATCTGTTCCTTCCTGAATAATGTCGGCTTTTCCTATTTGAAAAACAGCATCTGACTTAACGAAGATAGGCATAACAGGTCTTCCAAATCTCAAATAAACAGGTCCTTGATGGTCCGCAATAGCTATGGTTGCTTGTTTCGTTTGGTTGAAGTCCGCAGGGACAATCACCGTCATATTTGGCAGCATGCGCATCATTCCGATATCTTCTAGGATTTGATGAGTTGCACCATCTTCTCCTAAGGTAAGTCCTGCGTGAGAGGCGCATATTTTTACGTTTTTCTGCGAATATGCAATGGACTGGCGAATCTGGTCATATACACGTCCAGTAGAGAAGTTTGCAAAGGTTCCTGTAAAAGGTATTTTTCCACCGATAGTCATTCCTGCAGCCATTCCCATCATATTTGCTTCAGCAATTCCAACCTGATAAAAACGATCTGGGTAAGCATCTTGAAAAGCATTCATTTTTAATGATCCTGTTAAGTCAGCGCATAGTGCGACCACATTTTCATTTCGAGCACCAAGCTCAGCAAGACCTTCTCCAAATCCAGAACGCGTATCCTTATTCCCAAATGTTTCGATACTTTTCATAGTTATAATTTTAAATAATTCGTATTCAATGATTTTATGCTAAATGTTTTTTCATTTGTGTAAGCTGTTGAGAATTGTTCTTTTTCTCGATAAATGATTTTATAGTTTCCAGGTTGAAGTTGCCATTTTTGAGTTCGAAGCTTTGCATTAAGATTACAAACCCATTCATAGCTTTCATTGTCTCGTTTGACAAAAATTTGACCGACGTAAAGTTTCGGATTCTTGAGGTCTAGTGTTCCCGAAGCTGCAATATCTATGGTTGTCGTTTTGTATTCGTTGATTTGAAATTTCTTATATGTTCTCGGTAGCGTGAATACTTCCATTTCATATTTCCCAATAAGGTATTTCTGCGTACTTCCGAGTTCTTGATGGTTGATTGTATTTGAGAATCCCTCTTTTGTGATCCTTGACGGATACTTTATGTTATAGGCACTTCTATTGCTCGTAAATTTAAGGAAGCCTTGTGCAGCATCCACATGAATCGTATTGTGGGTATGTTCTTTAATAGAAATACCCTGCTTAAAAATAGAAGGCAAGGTTTCTACTTTTAAATCATATTTGATTCCTGGGTTCAGGACGAGGGTGTCCGGATTCTTATATTGGTTTAGGGTATGAGTATAGCTATATAGAAGTTCGTCCGTTCCTGCTCTATAAAAGAGCATAGACACATTTGTTTCTTTTGGCTGCAGAGATAAGTCGTTAAGGTTTACCTGAACAGTGGTATTAAGAAGAGCTTTGTCAATGATGTTTGTCAGCACAGATTTAAAAGCTAATTTATTTTCGGCTTCTGTAAATGAACCAATACAATTGAACTGTTCTAAGTATGACAAGTCCAAGCCTATTCCAATAACGAAAGGAGTTACGTTTACCTCTTTCTCTTTTAGCTTTTTAGCAATGACACAAGGGTCGTTGTCGCAGGATTCAAGACCATCTGTTATGAGAATGATAAAGTTACGAGAATCACGTGATGGAAAATCTCCGGCAGCCGCTTCCAATGATCTTGCGATAGGCGTTGCGCCTTTGGCTGAGATAAACTTCACTTTTTTCTTAATCGCATCAATTGTATTTGGCCCGAAAGGTACCTCTAGCTTTGTGTCATTGCAGTCTTGAAAGGTATTACTTACCAATGATTGGTGGCCATATACGCGAAGCGCAATCTCTAAATCAGGAATCCCTCTTAGATCTTCTACAGCTTCATTTAGGATTTCTTTTGCAGACTCCATTCGTGTTTCATTCTCCCACTTTAGATTCATGCTGTTTGAAGCGTCTAAAATAAAAAGTATCCTCGTTTTTGTCTGACTAAATGTAGACAGAGAGGCTAGAATAAATACAATGCAAAAAAGTCGTTTCACTAATAATCTCCTAAAGTTTCTTTTAACTGGCCCAAGGCATCTTTCAATTGTTCTTCATTTGGAGCTACACCGTGCCATTTGTGGGTCCCCATCATAAAGTCAACACCCATACCCATTTCAGTTTTCATAATGATAACAACAGGCTTACCTTGACCCATTTTTCCTTTGGCCTCTGTAAGGGTACTGTGTATACTTTCAAAGTTATGCCCGTCCATTTCAAGTACATCCCATCCAAAAGCTTGCCATTTTTCTTTTAGTGACCCTAATGGGAGCACATCATCGACGTCACCATCAATCTGTCGGCCATTAAAATCTATGGTTGCAATCAAATTATCAACTTTGTTTCCAGCAGCATACATCGCAGCTTCCCAGATTTGACCCTCCTGAAGCTCTCCATCACCATGGAGCGTATATACAATAGATTTATCGTTGTTTAACTTCTTTGTCGCTGCAGTTCCTATTGCAACAGATAGGCCTTGACCTAAAGATCCAGATGCCATTCTTATTCCAGGTAGGTTTTTGTCTGTTGAAGGATGTCCCTGAAGTCTAGAGGATATTTTTCTAAAAGTAGCAAGCTCAGAAACGGGGAAATACCCACTTCTTGCAAGCACACTGTACCAAACTGGTGAAATATGCCCATTGGAAAGGTAAAAGACATCTTCGTCTTTTGCATTCATGGAAAAATGACTAGGGTTGTGCCTCATTGACTCGAAATACAAGTAAGTCATGAAGTCTGCACAGCCAAGAGAACCTCCCGGATGACCTGATTTAACTGCAGAAACCATTCTGACAATGTCTCTTCTTACTTGAGATGCAGTTGATTTTAATTCCTCTTTGTTCATGGTTTTATATATTGAATAGTATTGCTAACTTTACAAAACTAATTTTAATTGTCGTTAGACTTATCTTTTTCTTTGAACAATAGAGGCAACTTTTCAACGATTTATGGGTCTATCACAATGAAAACAGATTGTTTATGAAATTATTTCTCTCACTCACCTTATTTCTCTGTTTTTGTTTTATCGGTCATGCACAAGACTTTCCTAGTAAACTATTACTTAGTTACAGTCAGCAAGAACTAGATCATTTAAAACAAAAAGATCAGGAAAAATTTCTATTATTAGCGTATGCAGTAGAGCATGCAATCTATACAGGTGTCTTTTACCCATCGAAACATTCGGGGCTCGATAAGATTGAGCTAGAAACCGAAGTGTCAAACCCTTCTTTTACTGATTTTGGATTTAAAATCACTGATGTTAATCAGTATTTTTATTGGGAATCTAGAGATAAAGTTTTGGTTGTTAAATCTTTTTGGGTTCTAGAAAACGAACAAAAAAATAAGCAACGATGAGGTATATTCTTATTGTTCTTCTAACGCTTGCATTAACAAATATTACGTGGTCTCAAATCGTTGTAATGGGCGACCCAGGTTTCCCTGAGTCTGCTCCAATGGATTGTAACACCTTTGGAATTGTCGGAACAAACTTTCAAGACCCAGGTGCCGCTGCTAATTACCCTCCTAATTTTAACGACACAACTGTGTTTTGTCCTGACTTGAACCTAGGAACAAAAGCGACAATTACATTTGCCATAAACGCGGGATTTGAATTTAATGTTGATGGCTCTGACTTTATCCAAGTATATGATGGCCCTAACACCGCTGCACCCCTACTAGGGATACACAACTCTGTTACTGACCCTACAGGTTTCACCTATCAGGCAAGCTGGAACAATCCTTCAGGGTGTCTAACAGTAGTTTTCATTTCCGATGGAGCGAACGAAGGCACAGGATGGCTAGCAAATGCCTCTTGTGGCAATCAATTTCAGCCTTTTGAAGCACATATGGAGGCCTATATAAATGGTGTCGGAAACGATGCTATAAATCCATTGGATACAGGCTTCGTAGATATTTGTTTTGGTGACAGCATCTTGTTTGTTGCCAAACCTATCTTCCCGAATTCATTAGATACAACGGGCTTTGGTTACTCACAGAATGTTGATTTAGATATTGATTTTGAATGGAACATTACAGATGGAAATGTATACCCAAATAATGACTCCATATGGTTTACACCTCCAGACCGCGCAGGATACTTGGTAGATTTGAAAATAGAAGACACATTTCCTTTAAATGAAAGAGTAAGGAGTAAAGTTCGTGTGTCTTTATTGCCCAGCTTTGCGGGTACAGGTCCCTTAGAAGATTCTGTTTGTCTTGGGGCGAGTACAACTTTGGTTGGTGGAGTCACACCCTTAGACACTGTTGGTGTCGAGATTCCTCAAGGTTCTTTTGAACTTGGCGGAAATTTCGCAGGATTAACTTATTTGCCAGATGGTTCTGGTCAGCAATACGAAGCCCCTATTACAATAAATGGTTTTCCAGGTGGTTCAACCATAACTAATGATCAGGATCTTAATCAGGTTTGCATCACCATGGAGCATTCATATTTAGGTGATTTAGAGATTTGGTTGCAGTGTCCAAATGGTACGGTTGTCCCATTGGTCAACTCTTATGGAGCTGGTTTTTTACCGGGAGGAAATTCCGGTGGGGGCACGTATTTGGGAGATCCTATTGACGATAGTGGTGGAGGTGGTCCAGGGGAGGGATGGGAATATTGCTTTAGTTCAGTTTTTAATGATATTAATGGTTCTATAACTGATAATTTAGGCAACACGATACCTGCACCTAATTTCGGAAACAATGGGCCATCTATAAATCCTGAGGATGTATACCAACCTGAGAATTCTTTCAATACACTAATTGGTTGCCCCGTAAATGGAAACTGGACCATTTTTGTTCAAGATAACTTGGGGATTGATGACGGTTATATTTTTGAATGGGGTCTGTTTTTTGATGCATCCTATTTTCCTGGTTTAGGTTCTTATCAAACGCAGGCAGATACAAGTTGGTGGACAGAAGACCCGACAATTATTTCAGGAATGAATGACACCTTAATTGTGGTGCAACCAGATGCTATTGGTAATTATAGTTACACTTTTAATATTGTAGATAATTTTGGTTGTCCCTTTGACACTACAGTTTCTTTTACCGTTACTGAAGGCCCAGAAATTTTCCCTGATACCTTGGCTTGTAACTTAGCCTTTCCTGTTTCTGGTACGATTGCCTTTAGTGGAGGAGAATGGTCTACATTGGATACGGCAATTACCTTTAGTGATTCGTCTTTAAACAACCCCTTAATTCAATCTTCCTCTGGTGGGTTCTTCGATGTTACTTATACTGATAATGAATGTAACGTTTCAGTTACTTCGGAGATACATTTCCCTCCTTATTTGTTTATTGAAATGCCAGATACCTCTGTTTGTGAGGGTTCGAATTATGAAATTGTACCTATTGTAACCGCTAATGATTTAGATCCAGGCTATGTTCCTACCCTTAATTACGAATGGGCGGATGGCTCTGTTGACTCCACTTTGTTTGTGAATAATGCGGGCACCTTTGAGTTTAGTGTCACGAATGAATGCGTATTAGTGACAAATGATTTTACCATATTACCTCTTCCTACTATTCAGAATGACACAGTAGTTTGTGATTATGCTTTTCAAATCGCAGGAACCAATGCTCCAAATGGCGGCTTTTGGTCCTCAACTAGTCCCGAGATTAGTCTATCAGGAAACACTTTGAATCCAGATGTTGGTTCTTCTTTAGCTGGTTTGTTTGATTTAACATTTACGGACCCTATTTGTGTCTATGATCAGACAATTTTTGTTTCATTCCCACCAAACTATAATGTTATAGCTATGGATACGAGTGTTTGTTTTGGATCAATCGTTGATTTAAATGCAGTTGCTTTTCCAGATGCTGTTCAGTCTGGTTATCCATTGGATTACTCATTGAGTTGGAGCAATGGCGAAAGCGGGCCTATTATCTCTGTAAATGCGGAGGGTGATTATACAGTGACATTAAATCATCAGTGTGGTATCGCTTCTGATGTTTCTACTCTTGGTTTTTATGGTTGTGATTTGGAGATCCCTAATGTACTTGTATTGTCATCTAGTGTTGGTAATAACGAGTTTTTTGTAAAGTATAATGGTCTTTCAGCCTTTAACTGCGCAATTCTGAACCGATGGGGTAATTTAGTTTATGAATACACGGACCCTGCTGGGTCTTGGCCTGGAACCAACAAGTCGGGTAAAACAGTCAATGAAGGAACTTATTTCTATAAAATCAATGCAACCTTCGATGGTGGACAAGAAGTTGAAAAGCATGGCTTTGTTACGTTAAAGTATTGATGAAACTCATAACTTTGTAGTTCAATTAAATATTTTGAATATGAAGTCATTTTCTGCAGAAATTCTTGAGGGTATACCATTAGAGATCCCACAAATCCAAGCTCTAGATCCGAATATCAATCACGCTCCAAAGCGAAAGGATATACTGTCTAGTGAGGAGAAAAAGTTGGCCTTAAAGAATGCACTTCGTTATTTCCCTAAAAACCAGCATAAAGTATTGGCCTCCGAATTTTTAAATGAATTAAAAACTTACGGAAGAATTTACATGCATCGTTTTCGTCCAGAAAATGAGATATATGCTCGTCCAATTGATGAATACCCTGGAAAATCTAATCAAGCCAAGGCCATCATGTTGATGATTCAAAATAATTTAAGCCTAGCAATTGCCCAGCATCCTCATGAGTTGATTACTTATGGCGGGAACGGATCGGTATTTCAAAATTGGATCCAATACCGTTTGACGATGAAATATCTTTCGGAGATGACTGATTCGCAGACTTTAGTGATGAATTCAGGCCATCCTCAGGGACTATTTCCCTCTCATCAAAATGCACCTCGTGTCGTTGTTTCAAATGGAATGATGATTCCTAATTACTCTAAGCCAGATGATTGGGAGAAATTCAATGCGCTAGGAGTAACGCAATATGGACAGATGACCGCTGGTTCCTTTATGTATATAGGCCCGCAAGGGATTGTGCATGGTACAACAATTACAGTGTTGAATGCAATAAGGAAAATGACGAAGCCAGGTGAGTCTAAAAAAGGTAAATTATTTGTTACTGCAGGACTTGGTGGCATGTCAGGTGCACAGCCAAAGGCGGGTAATATAGCGGGTGTTATTTCTGTTACAGCAGAGCTGAATCCCAAAGCTGTAAAGACAAGACATGAGCAAGGTTGGGTAGATGAGGTTATTGACGATTTAGATATACTATGTCTTAGGGTCCGAAAGGCCAAAGAAAACCTTGAGGTTGTTTCTATTGCCTACATTGGAAATATTGTTGATGTTTGGGATAAGTTTGCTGAAGAGGATTTATTCATTGATTTAGGGTCGGATCAAACGTCTTTACATAATCCATGGGCTGGTGGTTACTACCCTGTTGGTTTAAGCTTTGAAGAGTCTAATCAAATGATGGCTGAAGAACCAGAGCTTTTTAAAAGTCACGTTCGTAAAAGTCTGCTTAGGCATGCGGAAGCAATTCAAAAAAACACAAAGAAGGGAACCTATTTCTTTGATTACGGTAATGCTTTTCTACTTGAGGCGAGCAGGGCAGGAGCTGAACTGCGTTTAGCAAATGGGGAAGATTTCATTTATCCGTCCTACGTTCAAGATATTCTTGGTCCAATGTGTTTTGATTTTGGTTTTGGTCCCTTTAGATGGGTCTGTGCGTCTAGAAAACAAAGCGATCTTGATCAGACTGATGAAATCGCTTGTTCCGTTTTAGAAGAAATGATGCTTACAAGTCCTCCTGAGATCCAACAGCAAATGGCGGATAATATTCAGTGGATTAAAGGTGCGAGAGAAAATAAATTGGTAGTGGGCTCAAAAGCAAGAATTCTTTATGCAGATGCAGAAGGGAGAATGAAAATCGCTACTGCCTTTAATAAGGCCATCCAAGAGAATAAGATAGGCCCTGTTGTTTTAGGTCGTGACCACCATGATGTATCGGGAACGGATTCACCATATCGTGAAACCTCGAATATTTATGATGGTTCTAGATATACAGCGGATATGGCCATTCAAAATGTCATAGGTGATAGCTTTAGAGGAGCTACATGGGTCTCTATTCATAATGGCGGCGGTGTAGGATGGGGAGAGGTCATTAATGGCGGATTTGGAATGCTTCTCGATGGAGGAGCGCAAGCCACTGAAAACATCAAACAAATGTTGCATTGGGATGTGAATAATGGTATAGCGCGACGCAGCTGGGCTCGAAATGAAAATGCAAATTTTGCTATAGCCCGGGCTATGGAAAACGAACCACTTTTAAGGGTTACGATGCCAGCGTTTGTGGACGAAGACATCCTTTCTGACTTGGACATCTCTTAATGAATTTAAAGGGCTTTAATGGGTACTATTGGCTTGTGCTATTGGCCCTAGCCTTATATATTCCCTTGGTCTGTTTTGGAGGGTTTGGAACTTCTGATGATTTATCTCTAGTCGCACATATTGGATCTAGCTATTTAGCAGATTTGAAATATAGCCTGATGAGGTCTGGTCATATTTCTAGGCCTATATATGGCTTTGTTCAAACCAGTTCATTACACCTGTTTGGTTCAAGCTATGTCCTTTATAATATTTTTCGATTGACCCTGTGGGGCTTGGTTATTTACCTCTCGAAACTGGTTTTTAGCAAGCTTATAGGAAACAAGGCTTCCTTATTATTTTTGTTTTTTTTATCGCTTCCCATATTTGCATCCTCACAGCTTTTTAATGGACTACAAACGGGCTACATTTTATCGATTATTTTTTATCTTTTGGCTTTAAATTCGATCCAAGATAACCAAGGCGAATTTCAAAGAGAAGCGTATAAAAGCTATTTTATTTGGTCACTTTTAGCCCTACTATCTTGTGAAATTGTCTTTCCATTATTTCTTTTTCCAATTTTGCAGGTTTGGAATAAAAAGGGGCTATCAAAAGAAAATAGAACTCTTTTTTTAACGACGATTTTAGTTTTTATGATTCTTCTTGTTTTGAAGTTTTTTATTGGCCCGATCTATCAAATTGGTCCTGATGTATATGGCTTTTCTTTTTCTCTTCATTCGGTTTTACAAGGAGTCTATTATTTTTTTGCAGTATTTGTTGAGATCCCATTGCTTCTTTTAGAGGTGATTCCTTTCTTCTTTTCCGAACCAATTTTATGGCTTAGCTTTTTAGCTATACCCATTGTTTATTGGTCAAAAGCCAAGTTGATTTTTGAGTTTGATCAGAAAATGTTGTTAAACATAGGATGGACCATTTCTTCATGCTGCCTGATTTTCGTTCTTTCTGATTACCCTGCGGTTACTTATGGATTATATAATAAAATGCTGTTGCCAAGTCATGTCTTTGTTGCCTTAGCGTTGTCTATTTTTTGCGCAGTACTTCTCAGAACCAGATTTTATTTGGTGACTTATGTGATTGCAATCCTTTGGTTGGCTTCTATGCAAATGCAAGTTGTCAATACGATCAGGTCATGGGATACAAGGTTGTCTGTTTATCGGGAGGTTGTTCCGGTACTGAGTGAAATTGAAAGAAATCAGGATTTTGTTTTCGTTGAGGTTCCTTATTTCTTAACTTCCAATTATAATAACGAACCAGTTTTTTCTTTGATTCACGATTTTCAAGGTGGCCTTATACTAAATAACTTAAATGTTGATACGGGAAATATATTCCCATTTACATCGAATATGATTTGGGATTCAAATTATTGGCATACGAATAACATCTTGAATGTGATTGATTCTAGAGGGATTGATAGCTTGTCTTGTTTTCATTCGAAGTGGTGCACCTCTTCTGTTGAATTAATGCGCCATGAAAAAATGAATGTCGCTTCTTTTTTGTCTAGTCATAACTTCCATAAGCAATTGGAATGTAAGCGTTCCGTTCTACGAGCGTGGCTATCATATAAATTTATAGGTAAATGAGGTTTGTCTTTTTGAATGTAGCTTTTTTTATACTTGGTGTGTGCTTCGCTCAGAAACCGAATGATTCAACGCGGATGAATGGTATTCGCATTCTAGCATCTCATAATAGCTATAAGAAGCAACCGCACAAAAAGGTATTGAAGTTTTTGAAGCGGTTTGAAGATAAGTTGGGTGCTCATAATAATCCGGATTATATTGATTATGGTCATTTGAGATTTTCAGATCAATTTGACAAATATGGCATCCGCGGTTTAGAGTTGGATGTCAATTATGACCCAAAGGGTGGGCATTATAAACGTAGACGGGTTAACTTCTTTTTATTCGGCCAAAGGCAGCGTTTAAAGGGTGGTGCGTTGAAAAAGCCAGGTTTTAAATTACTGCACATCGCTGATGTTGATTTTGAAACGAATTACTTGACCTTTAAGGATGCATTGCAGGAAGTGAAAGCTTGGAGTAAAAGTCACCCAGGTCATATTCCAATTTACATCAATATTGAGGCAAAAGGGTCTCATCCTGCTGATGAATCAAAAGCATTACAAAGATTAGGTTTCACAACATGTATTCCTTTTGACACCCTCGCTTATCATTCACTTGAGCAGGAAATTAATGAGGTTTTTGAAAAGGAAGAGGTCTATAGGCCTTCTGATTTTAGACAGGATTACTCTAATTTAAGATCAAGAATTGATAGTATAGGGTGGCCTTTATTGAAGGACGTTTCTGGAAAAGTAATTTTTATTTTAGAAGGTAGTAACCATCATATCTATAAATCGTTTTCAAATGCTTCAATGTTTTATTTTGGTACTGAAAATGATAGTAATGCCATATTTTTACTGAGAAACAATGCTGTAGGGCAATTAGATGAAATCCGCCGACTCTCTAAGTTTTTCATGATTAGAACAAGAACAGATGCTGGCACATTAGAGTCCCGCCAAAACAACTATTCTGTATGGAATGCTGCAATTGATAGTGAGGCTCAAATTCTTTCGACAGACTATTATATGCCAGATAGGAGATGGAGTACTTACAAGGTTGGTTTTAAGAATGGTCTATACCAAACGATTAAAACACCTTAATTTCTTATACTCATTTGTAAGAGCTTGCGATTGTCAATGACATTTGCTTTCTTATAAAGTCCATTGATCAAATAGCTTTCCTCTGAAGGTTTTCTATTTTGATTGTAACTCATAGGAGTTGAAACTAACTTTGTGACCTGCTCTTTATTCATTTTCTCTTTTTCTACCTTAAAACTCTTTTTTTCTACTGGAACTGCACCTGATTTTACAAATATTTTATAAACTCCATTTTCAGCAACTATAGGATCTAATGAAACATTTTCTTTAGCATTCTTAGCAGAAAATAAAGATCCGACAACCTTTGAATCAATATTACTCAGGTTTTTAAGTGAAACTGAAGGAGATTTGATTTGTAAGCCTTGCTCTTCTGCAATGTTTTGAATCGTCTTTCCTTCAAAATCTTTTAAAATCATTTCTGATTTCTTTTCGTTAATGTATTGTTTGCGAATGTCATCTTCAACTTCATTATAATTAGGTGCTCCTTTTGATCTTGTTGAGTAGACCATTCCAATAACATAAGTGTTGTTGTCACGGATTGGTCTTCCAACTAAGGTTCCAACTGTTGACCCCTCCTTGTAGGCAGCTCTAATCAGCCTGTCTCCCGCGCTAGCGCTATTTAAGTATGTTTCTGGAACCTCTGGACTATTGTCTAGTAATCTAATGGCTCTTGGCCTGTATGAACCAGCTGCACTTGTTGAATCAAAAAAGCTTCGAATGTCTTTTTGCGACTTTAACTTATTGATCCCCTGATATAATTTGCTTAGGACATTGTCAGATTCTTTTTCTTTTAAGCTCATGGTCTCCTCTGAAGGTTTGAACTCCTTGAAAACTGTAGCAAGCTTTGGTAAGCTTTTTTCATCTCTTTCTAGAATCTCAACAATATGAGTTCCAATAGTTGACTCTATCACCTTGATAGATCCTACCGCATTATTTGTACAGAATTCAGAAATCTCTTTGCCATAAAATTTGGTTCTAGTTTGTTCGGGGTATATCAATGTTAATTCCAATAAGTTGTCAAATTCTACAGAAGCATCTGCTGAATTTGTCCGTGCTAAAGATTCAAATAGAGAATTACGATCACTTGCATTTTTTAACTGTTCTGAAAGAACATTTGCTTGCGAAACGATTGCTGCCGAATCTTTTTCAGCTGTTACTTGAAGTAAAATATGTCTTGCCTTAATTCTTGAGCTTGTCTTTCCAATTACTTTAGAAACGGCATAATAGTTAAGACCGTTTGTCTTCGTCTTCATTTTCTCACCACAAGCATAAGGTCCGATTACATCGCCAGTTGAAGCATTAGAGAAGGTGCTATCCATAGCACTAGGGTAGGTAAATAATTCTTCTGCTTTGAAATGTCCTTCAGGAACAAAGGTCGACCTTGAGTTAAAAAAGGAAAGTTTGATGTCACTTTTTGAGTTTGAGTAAATCGTATCGTTTTCTGCTTTTTTAAGCCCTTCCTTAATTGCCGCAAAGGTTGTGTTAAAATTCATAGTGTCTTTTGATGATGGCGATTCATCGATACTAAAGAATTTCATCACTTTGTAAGATGCATCACTCTGTAATTTAGAATCCCATTTGTGTGCGGTAAAGTAAGCTGCGAGATCTGCGTCTTTTACTTCTATATTTTCTGTAGGAATGCTATTCGCAGTTTTGAAAACGTAATCAATATCTTTTCGTTCATTATTATTTCTATAATCGTCTTCTGCTTCAATACTTGAAACATAAATACCTTGTGAGACAACCTCTAAATATTTTTGTTTCTTTCTTTGATTTGCATAGTAATTTCTAATGTCTGGCCACTTTGTTTTGTCTTTTTTAAGTTCGCTAAGCTGCTGCTTTAATTTAACACGGCCTTCTATTTTAGATTGTTCAGTGATTTGACCGGTTAAAGAATCTTTGAAAAACGATTGTATGTTTTGATCTGGACAGATACCAAAACCATCAGTTGCCATTAAATAGCTATTTAATTCTTTATCTGAAATTGAAATACCGAGGGCTTCGTATTCTCTATTCATAATAACAGAGTCAACGAGTATTGGCCATGCTGACTCTTGGTACTTAGACTCAAGAGCATTATAGCGATTAATATCAATTTTTTCACCGAAGATATGACCAACGCCATATTCCCCTTGGTTAGTACCGCCACCGCGCGTACTGAAAAAGTCACCTGCAATAAAGGCGAGTAATGCGAGACCAATTATAATTACAAGAAGGACTGATTTTTCTCTGATTTTCCCAATTAATGCCATAACGTTTAATAAATTTAGTGAGCAAAAATACTAAGATTTAATGAGAATATGCAGTAAAAACAAGAAAAAAAGGCCGGTTAGCCTTTTCCATTTTCTTTATTTTTAACTGGTGTTATGGGTGTAGAACTTCCTTTTTTCTCAGGAAGTTCCTTTGTTGTACCTTTTTCGGTTTCTGGTTCCGTAGTACCTTTTGATTTTACATTTTTTGGAGTTGACTTTTTACCTGCTTCTTTTGTACTGTTGTTACTCTTGGGTTGTTTAGGTGCAGTCGGTGTTATTTTTCCTCCTGACTTCCCTTTATTGGTTGGCGTTTCAATTCCTTTATTGGATCCGTTTTCTTTCTCCTTATTAATGTTTGGGTTTTGAGGGGTTTCAATAGTTGGGTTATAGATAACAGTAATACTCGAGTATGTTGCACCACAAGTGTTTTGTATTCTCATGGCAAACACATTATTACCAGGGACTAAATAAACCGTTTTTGTTAGCTTCTCAATACTGAGGTCGAAATCAAAGCTTTGAGGGGATCCGTTAAATGAGAATATAATATTTGACGCATCTAAAGCATTGTTCACTATTGCTTCTAAGGTAAAACTTTCGTTGGTTACTACCGAATTGTCAATTGCAGGATTGGTCCAATTTACTGATGGGGTTTCACAGCGCAATACTGAGAACTCTTTTGAGTCAGACCCACATGGACTTACCGCATAAATGGATATTGTGTTTTGACCTGGGTTTACAGGAATTGAGCCTGTTAATGTGCCATTCATAACCTGATAACTTGATGGAGGAATCGTATTTCCATTTAAAGTTATAGTAATCGCAGTGCTAGGCTCATAATTGAAAATTGCGGCGGCAATTGAAAGCGTCGATGTGGTAATGAAAGATGGAATGCTTGAGTTGTCCAAGATGATTTCAGGAATCGTACATGGTAGGTATTCAATAGTAATTGATTCCGTGTCTTCACCGCATGGATTTGTTACTTTAAGCTTGACGTTGTTTTCTCCATCGATCAACACCACTTTGGCCTTAAGAACGCCATTCTTAAAAGCGAATGGAATGATAAGTCCTTCTTGACTGAGTATAATTTGACTATTGTTTGAGGCATAGGTCAATTCGGCGACAAGCTGTATCTGTTCACT
Source organism: uncultured Flavobacteriales bacterium (assembly GCA_905182775.1). Lineage (GTDB taxonomy): Bacteria > Bacteroidota > Bacteroidia > Flavobacteriales_D > Crocinitomicaceae > UBA952. The sequence continues at coordinate 6,064 of CAJJCU010000168.1, read as the reverse complement.
GGTACTTTCCATTGACCCACTTGGTTCTTTGATTTCGATGATCGGTGGTTGACAGTCGTCATAAACAATTGTTAAGTTGCTATTTACCCGCCCACAAGGAGTTTTAATTTCTAAAACAAAAGTATTGAGTCCTGGCCCTAACGTGACATGGCTAGATATTGTGCCGTTAACCAAAGAGTAATTGATTCTTTGACCGTTTTGAGTCAAAACAATAGCTGACGACAAATCGACGTTTTGTACAGCCGCAACAAAAACATATGCAGGGTTGGTTACGGAGACATTGGTTCCTCCCGAAGAGGACCCTAAACTACTTATTGAAATAGATGGTGTCTTGCACTCTTCGAAAATAATATGCAAGGTTTCTATGTCGCTTCCACAATCATTGTTAGCCTTTACAGTAAAATAGTTATCTCCAGGGGTGAGCTTGAGATTCCCTGATGCTGTATTCGTTTGACTATTAAATTGTATTGCACTGACTGGCTTGCCATTTAGCTTATAACTTATGCTTTGAGCCCCCGTGATATTCGTAACGCCCATGCTTATAGATAGAGCGGACTCAGTGACAGTTATTCCCGTTTGGATGCCGTTGAAGTTGATTCCGGGAGCATCACAGTCCTCTAAATCAATGGTGAAGCTTTCCGTGTCTGATCCGCACTCATTTTCTACTTCAATTGAAATTTGGTTAAGCCCTGGTATAAGAACTAAAGAGAATCTTAATGAGCCGTTTACATAAGACAAAGCAGAAGCGCTTAAAAGTGTGCCGTTCAGTCTCGTCTTGATCTTGTTTTTATCTATAGATGTTCCGAAGATAGCAGCGTGTATATTTTGGTTTTCTTCTTTGGTGGTTGAGCCCGATGCAGATGGGCTGATGAGTTCTATTCTCGGTACTTCACATTGCTCGAAATCTACTGTTATATTTATACTTCCAGAACCACAGTAATTATCGAAATCAATGCGAATATTATTTGCTCCTGGATTTAGTAGAATATCGCTTTGAAGTATGCCTGTAATAGCGTTAAATCCAAATCCATAGACCTGATAATTGTTGACATATACTTTGACCATCGCTCCTTCGGTTACCTCAAACAATTTTGCTTGAACAAGGTAACTTGAAACATCAACTGTTGTGTTGTTTGTTGATGGATTTGTAAAATTACCTGAGGGCATTATACAGTCTGAAAATTGCACATTCAAGCGTTCCATATTACTCCCACAGTTGTTTGTTGCTCTGATGTAAAATGCATTACTTCCTGGAACTAAATTGACAGTTGCAGTTAATTTATTTGAAAATGAATCGTAATCAAACGGCAGAGGCATTTGGTTTGCATCTGTTAATTTAATTTGTGAAACTGATGTGACATTTTTTAGTTGCGCACTAATATTCAGTACAGAGTTAGTCACCGTGGTGTTTTTCGCATTTAATATGTTTACCTCTGGCTTAGGGCAGTTTACTATTGGAGACGGCGTAGGGGTGGGAGATGGACTTGAAGAACTTGAACCTGATGAATTGTTCGAGCCTCCCAATCTAAATCTAATAAAAGCAGAGGTGTAGTGGTAAAGGTCATTTTTAAACCTTGGAACTTCTGTATTGTAGCCATCAAACTGATCACCAAGAGTGAAGGTGGTTTTATGCTCGACACCAATTGAGATTCCTTTTGAAGCTTGGTAAGCCAATCCAAAACCTAAACTAGGCATGAAACGCTTTTCATCACTATTTAATTCTGTTTCATAGATGAAATCTAAATCATTATTAAGCAGCTGTTGTTCCGTATAAATAGCATTGGTTTCAAGAGATAACAAGTCACCTCTAGTTTTTTTCCATGAGAACCCAGCACCTGCAAAAAGATATGGATCAACTCCAGTTTTTTCCTTAAGTCGATTCAAATGCAGTACGAATTCCAAACTCAGGCGTCTCAAATCTACCTGGTAATTCGGTATAAAACCACCGTAATCATCTTTGTATTCATTGTATAAATCTTGGGCGACACTATTGCTAGCTGTAATTGAAGAGTCTTGAGCTGACCCCTGACCATACCAGAAGCCATGTAAGTACCTGCCTCTAATGTCAAAGCTTAAGATTTTACCGTAATCGTAATTGAAGGATTTTCCTAACACCCATCCCCATCCTGAAGGAATCGTTGTTCTAAACTTATCATTGTCTTCAGCAATTTGATTTGACCTCCACTTCCATGAATTATCAATATCTGTAGAGCTCCATGTTGCCCCAGTATTAAAGCCAATGAACCATTTGGAGTCATAATTATTTTTATCCGTTTGTCCAAGGATATTTCCAAAAGTAAAGATTGCCAATAAAAGAGGGTAAATGTTTTTCATAACGTAGGGTTTTGCTCATTTAGAGTAAAAATTATGCCAAATTAGATAAAAAAACAAATCGCCATCTATTTTTGTTTGTCAGACATCGTAGATGTCCAGAATATAATGGGTTTCAGAGTGATTGTTAAAGATTTGTTATTTAATTAATCGAAATACTCGTAGGTAGTAAATCGAACGATAGCCATGAAATTGTTATTCGGGTTTCTACGAATAATGGAGTGCAGCAATTGGGTCTTTGTATCGAATATAACCTGGAGGTCCTTGACCAAGGTGTTCATTTTTTTTTCAAGTCTTTCAGTCATGTTTCCAAAGGCATCGTAGGAAAAAGTGATGGTTTGCACAGGGTCTGGTTTTTTGTCGTAAAATGTTAGAACCTCCTGAAGAAAACCTTTTTCGGTATAGGAGTACGTTTTCTTCGAAACAGTACCGCTTCTTTTGAGCTTTTCTTGGGATGTAATTTTATAGCCATCCTCGTCATAGGTATCAAATGAAATCAGATAGGGTAATCCATAGGAATTAAACCTTGTTCTTTTTTCTCCATTATACCTTATTGATTCTTGATTCACTTCAGTTTTCTTGATCGTATTCCCTTTGCTATCTATACTGACTCTGTAATTGATGATTTTTGTAAGTCGATCAAGGCTATCATATGTCATTTCCTGTTCGGTGATACCCCCGTATTCACTTTTTTTAAATAAAGACAAACTGCTGTTATCATTGTAAGAAAAATAAGACACAAGCGTGTCTAGCTTTTTACCATTCCATTTTAGATCAACAATTGAGACAAGCCGTCCCGCGTCATCAAATGTAAAAGTATAGCTACCTGGGACTGTTCTAATAAGGTCTCCGTTTTTCTTAAAGGAATAGGAGCCTTGTATTCTTTTTATTTTATTGTTTTTAATAAATTGATCATTAAAGAATTCATGATCGGAAAAGGCTTTGCCATTTTGGTTCGAAATCATTTGCCCGAAAAGTGCACCTCCTATGAGAAACACGCTGAATTGAATTAAAAGAGGTCTTATTATTTTCAATTCCTAAGCTAAATTTAAAAGTAGTTTTTTCCAACCTAGCTCATTTTCTAGTATTCCTTCCACGGCATCTAAGGAGACTCTTTCCTGTTTCATAGAGTCTCTGAATCTAAGTGTGACCGTATGGTCTTCTTTAGTTTGGTGGTCAATCGTGATGCAAATAGGTGTGCCGATTGCATCCTGTCTTCTATATCTTTTACCAATAGAATCCTTCAGGTCTATTTGAAAATTATAATCAAATTTCAACTGATTTGCCAGGTCATTTGCTATGTCAGGCAACCCATCTTTTTTAACCAATGGCAAAATGGCCACTTTTACTGGGGCAAGGGGCGCTGGTATTTTCAATACGACTCGTGATGATTTATCCTCAAGAACCTCGTTTTTTAACGAGGCACTTAATACGGCAAGAAACATACGGTCTAAGCCAATAGATGTCTCAATAACGTAGGGGACATAGCTCTCATTTCTTTCAGGATCAAAGTAGCTCAGCTTCTTGCCAGAATGTTTCTCATGTTGTTTCAAGTCAAAATCAGTTCGGGAATGAACTCCCTCAAGCTCTTTAAAGCCCATAGGGAAGTCAAACTCAATGTCGCAAGCAGCATTGGCATAGTGCGCAAGTTTAATGTGGTCATGGAATCTGTGCAAATCGTCACCTAAATTTAAGTTTTTATGCCATTTTTCTCTTTGAAGCTTCCAATAGTCGTACCATTTTATTTCTTCACCTGGAGGCACAAAAAATTGCATCTCCATTTGTTCAAATTCTCGCATACGGAAAATAAATTGCCTCGCAATTATTTCATTTCTAAAAGCTTTCCCTATTTGAGCAATCCCAAAAGGGATTTTCATACGGCCTGACTTTTGGACATTTAGGAAGTTTACAAAAATCCCTTGAGCCGTTTCTGGCCTGAGGTATATTTTTGCAGAGTCACCGGCGACAGAACCCATTTCTGTTGAGAACATTAGGTTAAACTGTCTGACCTCAGTCCAATTTTTAGAGCCTGAAATTGGGCATGCTATTTCTAATTCTACGATGAGGTTTCTGAGCGCTTCAAGGTCGTTTTCCTCAAGCGATTTTTTCATTGATGTTCTTACCGCATCAATCTTGGTCTGATTCCTTAAAATATTAGGATTCGTACTTTTAAATTCTGTTTCATTAAAAGATTCTCCAAACCTTTTCTTTCCTTTAAGAACCTCTTTAGTGATTTTCTTATTTATCTTCTCCATGTGCTCTTCTAAAAGAACATCAGCTCTGTATCTTTTATTAGAGTCCTTATTATCTATTAATGGATCATTAAAGGCATCAACATGTCCTGAAGCTTTCCAGGTTGTTGGGTGCATGAAAATTGAAGCATCTAAGCCTACAATGTTTTGGTGCATCTGCGTCATAGATTTCCACCAGTACTGTTTGATATTGTTTTTTAATTCCGCACCAAGCTGCCCGTAGTCATATGTAGCTGCCAAGCCATCATATATTTCCGAAGAAGGGAAAACAAAACCATATTCTTTGGCATGGGAAATAATTTCTTTCAGCTTATCTTGTTTATGTTCCATGCAACAAAGATAATGCAGTTGTGTACTTTTTGAAGAATTATCAAATAAATTATAAGGGAATATTATATTACATTTATCTTATGATTTTACATCTGAACCAACGTGAATTTATCAATACTCTGAAACCTATTGATCTGTCTATTGAGTTAACCGCTAATAACAACAGCTTGAAAGCATGGGGGCAAGAAAACCCTGAAATTGAACCTGTAAGAGATGGTAATTTTGTGGGTAGTGTTGCCGAGGGTGGGGTTGTCAATTTTAAAAACATCTTTTTTAACCCACATGCACACTTGACTCATACTGAATGCTGTGGTCATATTACAGAAGATTTCCATTCTGTGAATGATGGTTTAAAGAATTTCTTCTTCAATGCCCAGCTTTTAACTTTTACTCCAGTTGAGAAAAATGAGGAGTCTATCATTACTCTCGATCAGGTCAAATCATTAGATATAGATCCAGATGTAGATGCAATCGTCATCAGAACATTGCCGAATACTGATGCTAAAAGGACTTTTAACTATACCGGCTCAAATCCTCCTTTTATTCATGTTGATGTTGCTCATTACTTCATTGAAATAGGAGTCAATCATCTTTTGGTGGATTTGCCTTCAGTTGATAAAGAGCAGGATGGTGGGGCACTTGCTTTTCACCACGCTTTTTGGAATGTGCCTGAAAACCCGAATACGATCCGAACGATTACTGAATTCATATTTGTACCGAAAGAAGTTGAGGATGGACTTTATATTCTAGAGTTGCAGATGAGCTCTTTTAAAAACGATGCTTGCCCAAGCAGGCCTGTTTTATACAACAGGCAGAAAATTGAATAAATCAAGGGGTGAAACCGAGGTAAGGACAGGACTTCTCACACAGTTGGTCCATGACGGACCTTGCTAAAACTATTAAACTCTTATCATTAGATGATACAAATCAAGCTTCTCCAAGCAAGATTTTAAGTGTTGCGTGAGAAGGGACCTGTTTATCCTTAGCTACAAAGGTATGAAAAATCTTTAAAACCCATGTGTATTAAACTAAAAAAAGGCCTCTAGAGGCCTTTAATATTTTCTTATGTTGCTACAAGTTGTAAATAAGGTACAGGAACTTCTTATACAAATGACCCATGACGGATCGACTAAAACTATTAAACTCTTATC
>CAJJCU010000167.1 GCA_905182775.1 uncultured Flavobacteriales bacterium | reverse complement strand
TAATCGTACGTTGGAGTTTCCATATAACCTGTCTGCAATATCTCAGCTATACTCTCCTGGGTCAATTCTAATTCTCGATTCCCATTACCATAACCGTCAAGTCTTGTAATACGAGGAGACGAACCATATTCAATCAACTGCGCCGTTCCACCTGCTTCAGGAATAGGACTGTGAGGAACAGCAGCGGTGCTTGTGATCGCTGTTCCGTCAAAATTCAGTCTTGAAGAAATAAATGGTTTTCGCTGGCCATCTAATGCTGTAGGATCCTCAGGATTATAGGTCTTAAAGTTATTGTAAGCATAGGCAACTGCCACATAATAATATGTTTTATGATTCACAAGGGTAGGGCTCCCTTGGGCAAATTTGTCCTCGGTCAATTTAAAGGAATGTTTGATCCCGTTATTTGATCCATCAACCATTTCTAATGGGATAGAAAAACCTAAAGCCTCATCGAATTGAAAATTAATGATTCTATCAACTCCATTCTTAATATCACATTGAGCGACCAATCTTGCCTTTTCAGGATCAGAAATATCAGAAATTGAAGTTTCTACATCCTTCAATTGATAAATTTGATATCCTTCAAACCTATAGTACCTGTCATATTCAGGATTCGCAATATTAATTTCATCTAATTCTAAATACGCTTCCTCATAGTTATTTGAAGATGACGGATTATCAATCATTAAGACCAATTCGTTTTCAAGCTCTTGAATTGTTAATCGAGGCGCATCAGGAGGAGAAAGGATTTTAAAGCAAGCATCAAATAATGCCTGCGCTTTTGTATCAGCTTGCTTCATTGCCTCAACTGAAGCGTAAAGATCACCATCAGTACTTCTTCCATAAACGAGCCCCACTGTTATATTATTAACAGCACCAGGTCGTAGCGTAAACGGACCTGCAGACTGAACAAATCGTCTGTCGGCAGGAGGGTTGTTGTTTGTACTTTCAAACCATCCATCAGGAAATGCTGCTGACATATCAACGCCTTGTGTGGCCCAATGTAAAGGATCAGAATTCCCTGGAAACATATAGTCAGACAAAACAGTCGTTACACCTTGTGAACCGACATGTCCAAGACCTCCATAGAACATATCAGAACCATTTTTCCATTGACCTTTCATAAAATTATAGTACTCAGCAGCGTTATTCGGATCATCGTAAGGAGGTGCCGAAGTTGACGTATAATAGGTAAACCTTCTCATACCAAAACGTTCGTTATCAATAATACTATCTGAATACCCAATACCGACTCCATCATAAACAATACCATTATTTGCCAATGCATCTGTCACAGAAGGAACTACGTATTCATTCGTTTCTTCATTAAAATATGGACCGGGGTTGTCTAAGTCATCTGCATCTTGATAAGGACCTTCAAAGAAATCACATCCAATTGCTGGAGGGTTTTCTCCGTATCCCGGCTTACCGCCATCTGATTCATCAATTAAATCTCCATTTAAAGTATACCCTAAACCTCTAGAAACATCACAACCCACGTAATCATCTGTATAATTTCCTATATCAGCATCTATGTATTGAGAGAAATAAGTATTGTACAAGGTCTGGGTCCCCCTATTGATCAACTCATAATTGTAAAACGTCATTCTGTTTACTTCATCATTTGTTGCAAAAGCAAATGCTTGTGCTCTAATCTCCATACCAATAGGATCACCATTCGTCTCCGTATGAATATTCCCTTTGTCATTAAATACCCACCAATGCGTTTCATCACCAAACAATGAGATACGTCTATCAATACCGCACTCTATATCATCTCTACCGAGAATATCATCATACCAAGGATGATCACCAGCATCAGGGTTGTAATTACCATCCTCATCGCGATCAAAAAAAGGCGCTAAGAAATAATCTTGTCCCCTTGAAACATCACCATGAGCAGGCCACCCATAAATACGCTGTAATTCATCATTTGATGGTTCAGTAATATCGTCACAACCTTCAGTAACTTCTCCTGCATTACATGCCCACCATATATTAAAACGAATGACTTCAGCTTTTCTAATTGTATAAATCTTATCATACGCTTGACACTGATCTGGGTCAATGTTAGCTTCACCAAATTCACGAACTGCATCGTCACCCACTGCATAAAGAGGGTTGTAATTACCCGATCCAGGAGTAACTGTTAAAGGTCCTGGCCAAAAGTCATTTCCCTGTCGATATCTAAGTGCAGCTAGTTTTAGCTGACCATTCACATCCGTACCACCCATCCAAAGTGCTCCAGCATAAATTGCATTAAGACCACTCCCTTTTGGAACTTCGTAACTTGCAGTTCCTTCCGTACGATTTTGAAACAAACTACCCCCCTGCTCAATTAATGCGGCAACATCATTAAACTCCATAATGAGTTTTGCGGTAGCTGGACTACAGTTTGCTCCTTTTGTGGTGTTATCGGTAGAACCCTTTTTATCATGAGGACCGAGATAAGACCAACCTGGAATCGTAATACTCAATCCTATTAATGTAGCGAATAACTGCTTTTTCATATATGTAACGTTTATTCTTGTGTTATTGAAATAATTCTATTAAAAATCAAATTTAATCCCCAAACGAATCTGTCTAGGGGCACTAATGTTGAACGGATTTTGAACCTTCATCATATAGTAGTCTCTAAAAGCCTGCTCATCAATTTGATTTTGAATTGATGTTTGGCTTGCTGCCGCTGCTAAGAATCCATCATCATCCCAGTTTCCTGTAGCCCGATAAACACCTAGTATATTGAACTGATTCAATAAGTTTGTAACTCTAAGGTAAACATTGAAATAAGCAGTTTTTTTCTTGTCTTTATCTCCTCCATATTTCATTTCCATTGTTTTATCGATTTGCATATCTAATCGATAAGACCACGGTAACCTTGAGCCGTTTAATGTTCCATTAAGACCTGCATTAAGTGCTCCTGCCTGTGCATCATTCGTAATAAAGGTTTGAGAAGAATAAGGCGACCCAGAATAAAGATTAGAAATCAGGTTTAAACCTGTATTTTCAAATAGATTCAATTTACCTATACTTGGGCCATTATAATCAGCTCCATCTTTATACCTGAAATCAAAAACAACATTAATTGCATGACGTTGGTCATAAGAATAAGGGAATATGTTTCGAAGATTCGGAAGACCCGCGTTTATTAATGCACTTGCTGAAGTAGCATCAGAACCTGTACCTTCGGCAAATTGAAGGGTATAGTTGGCCGTCATTCTTATGTTTCCTGTTCTGCGCAGATCATAGGCAACAGTTAAACCTTTAATTGTTCCGAAATCTCTATTTCCAAAAGTTTTATATGTAGATGGATAAGCCTGGAAGACATTGATTAACTGGACATTGTTTCTTTGCTCACGATAGAAAGCCGATATCTTAATTGACGACGATTTAGTCAATACTTGCTGGAATCCTATTTCATAATCCACTGTGGTCTCTGGCTTCAAATTAGAATTACTTATAATTGAGCTTCGCGATTGGATAAATTGATATTCAAAAGGGTCAAATCTAAATCCGGAAGTCGGTCTCTTTGTTAAGATATCATAGTGAGCGGTGAATGAAGCTTCATCGGAAATAGGAAATGAAAACGCGATTCTAGGCATAAAGTTAACTTGAGCCTTATAGTCTTCAAAAGCACTTGCATCCGGTGTTTCTTGCCCTGGGTTTAATAACCATGGCGCAATTCCTGCAGCCCCTTGAAGAACTGACGGGTCTTCAATTGGCGTTCCATCTGCATTGTACCACTCTTGTCCTGTTCTAAATCCATTAATCGATGATGGATTATTTACGTCATTTACATAAACCACATAGTCCTCTTCCATCCCTGAAGGTAAATTCACCCACGAATATTGATCAGGGTCTGAATCCTTAAGAGCTTGTGCCTCACCCACGGTTCTCGCATTATAAAACAAATAAGGGTCTTTCAATATGGGTTGGTTTGCATCGAATACATCAACGCGAAGCCCAACAGTAAACCAAATATCTTTAAAGGCAAATCTGTCCATGATGTATCCAGCCATATAAATAGGTTGAAAAGCACCTACAAATCTTTTATAATTACCATTTTCATCGAACTCATTAAAATATTTGTTAATATCCGTGTTGCCTTTTACCTTTTCACCTGTATGGTCAAAACCCCAATAAGAAACATAAGAATTCCCACTATTTAACAACTCATCGGGAGAAAACATATCAAACTGAAATAGATTAGGGTCATAATTGTCAATATCTATAAAATCATCTCCATCTACGGCTAGATTGAGTTTATCTCGAAGGTTGTAATCAAAAAAGGATTGGTTGTCATCTTGAAGTTGACCACCATAATTACCCGTTCCGGATGATGATGCATATCCTGAGTTCAAACGATCATATGTAATCGCTTTAAATGAACCTGAATCAGAAACCACACCTGAATTTAAGTCAAGCTCAGTAATATGAAAGTTTGCAAGTTGACGTGCAATCGTCCATATAGAAATAGGACCCTGAGTACCGCCACCCGTAGTTGTTCCAGAGGTCCATCCTCTATCCAAACGCTGTTCGTATTCAAACCCTAAAGAAATTGAATGCTCTCCAATCTGAACGGCACCTGAACCTGTAACTCGAAATTGGTCATTTTCAGTTTTTCCAAAGTAATTATATGGAGTTCCGATGTTATCCCAAAGACTATAAACGCTTCCAGGAGCATCTCCGTTTCTTAAGGCATTACCTTGTTGGATTTGGAATAAGTTTTCATAATGCCCCTCAACGTCTCCACTATAGATATCATAATACTGACTAGTAATAGCAGCTAGGGATGCGTTGTTTTCTGAAGGCCTAAAAGAGACTTCTAGATCTCTAAAGCCATTGTGGACATATGTGTTGGT
>CAJJCU010000166.1 GCA_905182775.1 uncultured Flavobacteriales bacterium | reverse complement strand
AAATCGAGAAGTGTATCGATTGAGCTAAATAAAATTGCATCCGGATTTAAAATTTCTCCAGTTAAAGGAACAAGGAAAATATCTGTACCATAGTCCAATATGATTTCACTTATCGATGGAGATGTTGGCGCTGTTCCATTCAAACGAACATAAAGCATTGTCGCAGCAAGTTCCCCTGCAGTTTGGGTTAAAACAACACTATTCCCAAAACCTGAAGCGGTTGATAATGAAATCTCATAATCACCCGAAACTGTTGCTGTAACGTCAGTCGTAAGATTAGAACCAGTCACCTCAGTAGTCTGCTCATCAGAAGGAGCACCGACAAACTGGATAAATCCATTGATTTCTGCTGGCGAAGCAGAAACAGTAGGATCAGTTCCACCACCAGGAGCTACAAAAGATGCCGTCCCTAAAATGGACTCAAATGAAGAACCACCTTGACAAGTACCTTCATTATTAAGAACACCATTATTGTATTCCCAATTTACTTGTACAAAGCCTCCATCAGGACCTGTTGCATCAACACGTTTACTATAGCCGTCTTTATACTCCCAAAAAAGCCCAGTTCCATCTATCCCTTCCTCACCGTATTGATCAATGACGTTACCTGTGGCATCCTCAATGATTCTAATTCTATCATCTCCATTAAAGTTAACACAGCCACCTGCTCCATATGTGTTTAAGGCAGAAGGATACTCTGTTGCAAAAATAGCAGCAGCAGCAGAGCCATATAAATAAACAAAGTCATCAGTAACTGTTCCTAAAGCAGTAAGGTTTTCTGTAGAAACCCAATTAGTATTCCCATTGGTCTGTATCTCCAACGAATAAAGAGAGAAGTCTACGGCTCCTTGCGCATAAATCTCAACAACTTTTGGTGTACCACCCGCGCAGTCTCCATCAGAAATCATAGTTAGAATTGGAGTCTGATTATAAGCTGTAAATGCGGCAAGTACAACGACTAATAATGTGTAAATTTTTTTCATGATATAATTATAATTTAGGGAATAAAAATACGAAGTAAATTCTAATAAATCAGAGATTTTACAAAACAAAAAAAGGCGCCGAAGCGCCTTTTAGTTCTAATATATCTAATTACTAAGCCTTAGACTCTTCATTAGACTCTTCTTTTCTTTCTGGTTTTGGAAGAAGTACTTTTCTTGAAAGCTTCCACTTCTTTGTTCTAGGATCTTTACCAATCACTTTAAACTTAAGGACATCACCTTCTTTACAAACATCACTCATTCGTGCTGTTTTTTCCCAAGCGAACTCAGAAATGTGAATAAGTCCATCTGTACCGGCAACGATTTCTACGAAACATCCAAAGTCTTTAACTGACTTCACTTTTCCTTCGTATTCCGTTTGGTCTTCAACCTGAGGAGGGAATGCGATCTGCTTCAATTTAACCAAAGCATTTGCCATATCATCTCCATTATTCGACAATACTTGAACACGACCTTCACCATTTTCTAACTCTTCAATCGTAATTGTCGTATTTGTCTCTTTCTGAAGACCTTGAATAATCTTTCCTCCAGGTCCGATGATTCCACCAATCATTTCATTTGGTACGTTAAACGCCTCAACTCTAGGAGTCTGTGGTTTCAACTCCACATTTGGAGAAGGAAGCGTCTCTAAAATACGATCTAAGATATGTAGACGACCCGCTTTTGCTTGTTCCAATGCTTGAATCAAGACTTCGTATGGTAATCCGTCAACTTTGATATCCATTTGACAAGCGGTTATACCTTTAGCAGTACCTGTTATTTTAAAGTCCATATCACCTAAATGATCTTCATCACCCAAGATATCAGACAAGACAGCGAATTTACCATTCTCTGCAACCAATCCCATAGCTATTCCCGAAACAGGCGCTTTGATTTGGATACCACCATCCATAAGTGCTAATGTACCAGCGCAAACAGTTGCCATAGAAGAAGAACCGTTAGATTCTAAAATCTCAGAAACCAATCGAATCGTATAAGGGTTATCTTCTGGCAAGACAGGTCTTAGCGCTCTTAAAGCTAAATTACCATGTCCAATCTCTCTTCTCGAAACATTAAATTTCATTCTCGCTTCACCAGTTGAGAAGGGCGGGAAGTTGTAATGTAACATGAAAGGCGTTGTTCCCTTAAAGGTTACATCATCAATCATTTGTTCATCCATCTTACCACCAAGAGTCAATGTCGTTAGTGATTGAGTTTCTCCCCTTGTAAATACAGCTGAACCATGCGCTGTTGGTAAATAATTTACCTCAGACCAAATAGGACGAACCTCATCAAATTTACGACCATCTAAACGGATGTTGTCATTAAGCATCGTATCACGAACTGCTTTTTTCATTGATTCCTTGAAGTAAACAGAAACGAATTTTCCAATCTCTGCCGTTTCCTCTTCAGTCAGCGTTGCAAGGAACTCATCCTTAATCGCACCAAATAATTCTGATCTCTTTTCTTTTGATGCAAGACCTTGTCGCGCAACCTCTCTACACTTTTCATAAGAAAATGCAGCAACTCTTTCACGTACCTCTTCATTATGCTCTTCGTGAGAATATTCTCTTTTAACTAAAGATGAAGGGATTTCAGACGCCAAATCTAATTGAAACTGACATTGCTTTTTAATAGCCTCGTGAGCTACTTTAATAACATCTACCATTTCACTTTCAGATGCCTCATTCAATTCACCCTCAACCATTACGATATTATCAATCGTACCAGCAATGATACAGTCAAGATCAGAAACTTTCATTTCTTCTAATGTTGGATTGATGACAAATTCACCATCAACTCTACCAACTCTAACCTCAGACATAGGACCATTAAATGGTATATCTGAAACAGCGATACAAGAAGACGCTGCAAAACCAACCAATGCATCTGGACTATTAACTCCATCATAAGCGATAAGTTGCATCATTAATTGAACCTCAGCATGAAAATCATCTGGAAACAAAGGACGTAGTGCACGGTCAACAATACGCATCACCAAAATCTCTCTTTCAGAGGGACGAGCCTCTCTTCTAAAGAAACTTCCTGGTATTCTACCATCAGCTGCGAATTTCTCTCTATAATCTACTGTAAGTGGTAAAAAGTCTACACCTTCTTTTGCTCCTTTGTTGGCAACGACTGTTGCTAAAATCATCGTGTCTCCCATTCTCAATACAACAGCACCGTCAGCTTGTTTGGCCAACTTACCGGTTTCAATGGAGATCGTTTTGCCACCTATTTCGATGGTCTTTGTTATTCCTAAATTCATATTCTATTTATATATTATTATCAAACTATTTAAAACAAAGGGGACAGCCGATTCTATCGATTGTCCCCTCTTTAATACGTTTGCAATGAAAAAATTAACGACGAAGCCCTAAATCTTTAACCAATGCACGATATTTTTCAATATCCTTATTCTTTAGGTAATCCAATAAGCTTCTTCTTTTACCTACAAGTAGTTGAAGAGCTCTTTGCGTACCATAATCTTTTCTGTTCTTTTTCAAGTGCTCAGTCAAATGACTAATTCTGTATGTAAAAAGAGCTACCTGCCCTTCTGTTGAACCAGTATTCGTATCTGAACCACCGTGTTTCTTGAAAATGTCTTGTTTTACTTTTTTATCTAAGTACATGCCAATATTTTTGTAAATAATTCTTATGTAGTTCACTTTGAACGAGCGCAAATTTAGCGATACTTTTTAAATAAACAATAAGTTTTTTACATACACATCTTAATGAAAGACAAACGATGATTGAAAAGTCAAAAATAAATAACAAAAAAAGAGGGGCTCAACGCCCCTCTTTATAATTAATCTAGCTTGATTAAAGCGATTTAAACGGTAAATATGGACTCTTAAGCCATCCCGCAAATGTGGAAATCAATCCGTATAAAAAATGGTAAACAGCCAGAGAAACATACATTCTAGCTAGAATTAAAAGAGCAGCGACCAAATTCCAACCAATAGCGACAAGACCACTCCAAGACCATGCATCACCAGATGAAACTGACACGTCCCATGACATCCAATCAGAGATTACACCTGAAACGAAATCCAAACCGAACATACCACAAAGTGCAGCAAGCCCTTCCATTGGAAGACTCCAGAATTGATTTACGCTATCCATAGCTAGAAAAGAAAAACCGCCCATTATGGTTATATCAGTTAACCATGACAAAAACATACAAGCTGCAGAAAAAACGACTCCAATTGCCATGACTTTTCCAATTAACTTTA
>CAJJCU010000165.1 GCA_905182775.1 uncultured Flavobacteriales bacterium | reverse complement strand
AAAGCCAGGAAAATCCTTGCCTTGGATTATTTTGAAATTGATGGGGCTCAACCGCGTAAAGGATTAGCGTCTCAATAAGGCTTCGTAAACAACATGCTGCATATCCGTGCGGATATTCATGTCTCGTATTTTCCAGTTGTCTTGATCAGGATGTACACGATTGGATAAGAAGATAAAGATTACTTCGTCTTTAGGGTCAGCCCAAGCAAGCGCCCCAGTAAATCCAGAATGTCCAAAGCTCTTTGGTGAGGCGAGAATATCGCAGGTTCCACCACCTTTTTCTCTAGGTCGATCAAAGCCAACGCCGCGTCTATTTCGTAGAAATTGTTTTTTTGTAAAATCGTCTATGATTTCTTTCGTGAAAAACTCATTTCCAGAGTACTTACCATTTCTCAAAAAGAGCTGCATAATCGAGGCGAGATCTGCAGAGTTGCTAAATATCCCGGCATGACCTCCAACTCCTCCAAGCATTGCTGCTCCTGGGTCATGTACATAACCATGGATCAATTGTTTTCTGAATTTATGGTCATGTTCTGTAGGTACTATGTTTCTCTTTTTGAAGAAATCTAGTGGATTATACTTTATGTGCTGAAGTCCCATTGGGCTATATATTTCCCGATGCAAAAAGTCATTTTGCCCTTCTTGAAGGATGGATTCAAAAACTTTTTGAGTGAAGTAATAGCAAAGGTCAGAGTATTTGTACTTTTTTTCACGCAATGGGGTCTTCAAAATCCTATCATACATATAACTTGGGTAATCCTTATGTATAAAGATGTTTTCAGCGACCTCCAGTGAGAAAACAGAATCTTTACTTGATTTGAATATTTCAGGATCTAATTTACCCTCCTTGAGTGTTTTTGTGTAAAATGGAATCCATGATTTTAATCCTGCCTGATGGGCCATCATTTCTCTAATTACAATTTGGCCATATTCTGTGGAATCTGTGAGTTCCGGTATGTACTTTCCAAGAGTATCGTCCACATCAAGTAAGTTGTAGTGTTCAAGATACATAGCGAGTAATGTGCTTCCCGCAATCTTTGTTATAGATGCAATGTCATAAACATCTTCATTTTGCACCATTTTTGAACCAGTATCGTAGGTGTGCGTTCCGAAACTTTTCTGGTAGATGATATTTCCTTTGACCGAAACCAAAACCTGGCAACCGGGCAAAGCTCCTTCTTTAATTGCGAGTTTCGCAATACTGTCTATCCCATTCAAATCAGTTTCCTCGATTCCGACTGATTCTGGCTTGGAATACCTTAGGCGTCCATTGGTTTCAATTTCCTTTTGTTCTATTTTTTTACTAATCAGTATATATTTGATTCCTGGGTCAATTGTTGCCGGTGGACTATTTTTTCTTGCCCCCATAATTAATTGCGCAGCCTCTTTTTGTGCGTAGCTACTCGTATCGTTACAATACACAATGGCATTGCAGTTTGAAAGCGGAATCCCTAATATATGCTTATGGTCGTATGCATTTTGCACTCCGAACAAGATCAGAATAATGTTTTCTTGAGGTATTTTTTTTAGGCTTTTAAAGAGTTGCTGTAGTTCGGCTTTCTCCAAAGAGTCATTTTTTGATGCCATGAACGTTATGATATGGACGTCTTCATGCTTTCGATTGTTCAGGAAAGAGCTGCTGTCTTTCGAGATTTTAGGGACCTCAGAAAAACGATTGAGCATAGCCCCAAATGCACTTGGATCTCCTCCGTAAGTCGTTCTAAAAACAGTTCTATTTAGCTGGTCCAAAGGAAGAATAGAGGCCTCGTTTTTTAGTATGTAGAGTATAGAATCCTGTTCTATATCTTGATTTGGCGCTTCTGTTGCCGCAAAAGAAATAAAGCCGCAATATATGGAGAGAAGGGTAATTAGGTATTTCATACTTTTATTTTCAAGGCGAAACTAAATATTTTTCTGTGTTAGAATTTACCTAGATCTAATTATTTCTTAACACATTTATTTTTTAATGCATTTATTGTAAATAGATACGTATTGGTAAACGTACTCTTGACTTGACTTTTCGTCCCTGAACCTCTCCCGGAATCCATCTTGGCATAGAATTGATCATACGAAAGACTTCTTTTTCTATGGTTTTTGAATATCTTTTTTTTGTCTTGATCTCGGAAATTTCACCTTTCTCGTTGATTACAAATTCAACATTAACTAGAAACTCGTTCATATCCTGTAATTCAATATTATTGAGATTTAAATTATGTACTATAAATCGATTCATTTCAGTATATCCGCCTTCAAACGTAGCGTCTATATCTGGATAATCAACGATAATGGGCACTACGGGAATCACCTTGTAAACAACGGTGCTGTCAAATGTGATACCGGATGGGGCTATGGTAACAGAATTTTTGGAGGTAGCTTTATTCGTTGTTGTTTTTATTTGCTGCGAAGCTTTACTTTTTACGTCTATTGTTTTCTTTTGAGTTTTTTTTTGTGTTGTGACTTTTCTTTTTAATGGTTTGGTTCCTTTTTCCTTTTTTTCTTCACTATGGTATTTTACAACGGTAGCTCGTGATTGATGTAGCTCTTTTTTTATTGTAGCTTTCTCTGAATAACTAAACGCGGCAAAGATCAGGGCTGATGCAAAGAGTAATCCATTAGAAATAAAATTGATTCTTGTTGGTTGAGGGAGGTTTTTCATAGTTATTTTTCTATAATTAAACCAAAAGCTATGCCATTAACTATGTGTTAAAATGACACTAACCTAAGATACAAAATTTTTAGGTTAATAAATAATTAATTTACCAACATGAGAATTGTACATTGTTAGTAAAATACCTTGTTATTCGCATTGAATTCCGCTTGTGTCCACTAATTTTGCAATAGAAACATAAGCTTTGGCTTTAAAAACACTTTATGGATTTATTCGGGAATTTTGGTTCCTCTGCAGACCTAGGAAGTTCAATTGGTCTAAAAAACACAGGAAATCAATTTTGGAATTTAACACCTGCAGAATTAGTTGAAGATACAATTCTACAGGGGCAAGGACTTTTGTCTGATACGGGTGCCTTAGCAATAGAAACAGGTGAATTTACAGGACGTTCTCCTAAAGATCGTTTCATCGTGGAAGATGCCATCACAAAGGATTCAGTTTGGTGGGGTGGGATTAACAAGGGTATAAGTGAAGCTCATTTTGATACAATTTATGAAAGGATGCAGGCCTATCTTTCTGGTCGTGACATTTATGTGCGAGATGCATATGCTTGTGCAGATGAGGATTTTAGAATGAATATTAGGGTAGTTACTGAGCTGCCATGGTCTAATATGTTTGCTTACAATATGTTTTTAAGACCCGAAAATGAGGAGCTTGAAAAATTTTCACCGGATTGGCATATTGTCTGTGCACCTGGATTCTATGCAGACCCTGAAATTGACGGGACACGTCAGCATAATTTTGCCGTGCTCAACTTCTCCAAGAAAATGATTCTGATCGGAGGAACCGGGTATACGGGTGAGATTAAAAAAGGAATATTTTCTGTGTTAAATTTCATTTTGCCACATGACCGCAATGTGCTTTCTATGCACTGCTCTGCTAATATTGGTAAAGAAGGAGATACTGCAATCTTTTTTGGTCTATCTGGGACGGGTAAGACAACCCTATCTTCAGATCCCAAAAGAGCGCTAATTGGTGATGACGAGCACGGATGGAGTAATGAGACCGTATTTAATTTTGAAGGTGGCTGCTATGCAAAAACCATCGATTTATCTAGGGAGAAAGAACCTCAGATATTCGATGCTATTAAGTTTGGTGCGCTTTTGGAAAATATAGGTTTTGAAAATGAAAGTTCCACTCCAGATTACTCGGATGGTTCCATTACTGAAAATACTCGGGTATCTTATCCAATTGGTCATATTGATAACATTGTACTTCCCTCTGCAGGTAGTGCGCCAAAAAATATATTTTTCCTAACCGCTGATGCTTTTGGTGTTTTACCTCCAATTTCGCGATTAACTACAGAGCAGGCAATGTATCACTTTATGTCAGGTTATACGGCAAAAGTTGCGGGTACTGAAGTTGGTATTACAGAGCCTACAACAACATTTTCAGCGTGTTTTGGTGCTGCTTTTTTACCTTTGCATCCTGCTAAGTACGCAAAACTATTGGGCGAAAAGCTTTCTAATACGGATACCAAGGTTTGGCTTGTGAATACAGGTTGGTCAGGAGGTAGCTATGGCGTAGGTAGCCGAATCAAGCTTTCGTATACACGTGCAATGATTACAGCGGCGCTAGAAGGGAAATTAGATTCTAATACATTTGAAACGCTTCCTGTATTTGAGCTTTCATATCCAACCAGTTGTCCAGATGTACCTGATGAAATTTTAAACCCTAAACAAACATGGGAGAATTCAGCTGCATATGATGATACTGCAGCGAAGCTAGCAGCTAAGTTTGTTGAGAATTTCGAAACGTTTAAAGAAGAGACCGATCCTTCAATTGTAGCTGCTGCACCTAAGGTTTTGGTATAGTTTTTATAAAGTATATTAATATAAAGAATATAAAGCCCTCATTGAGGGCTTTTTTCGTTTATAACAATTAAATAATTTAAAGTAATGGAGCGGAGTAGTTTCAATTCCCTCGATTTTTTGAGTACAAAAAAGCCCTCAATGAGGGCTTTTTATAAAGAATTTTTAAGAGAGTTCTATCTCTTAGCCATTGTCTCGTCAGAGACGCTTAATTTTTTTCTTCCTTTTTTTCTGCGTGTAGCGAGTACACGTCTGCCGTTTTTAGTAGCCATTCGACTTCTAAAGCCATGCTTATTTCTTCTTTTTCTTAACGAAGGTTGGAACGTTCTTTTCATTTCTTAAAGTTCAAATTAATGTTCATTTGAGGTGTGCAAAGATAAGGAATTTTTAGAGAATACAAATCTTACTAAGAAAAATATTTAAAAAAAAAGCAATACTCGTTGAAAGCACTATTTTTGTCGTTGTATTAAATGAGCTTTTTAACAGGTACAAACTTAACGAAACAGGTGGATAAAACGCATTCTAAGATTTCCCTTCTTTATTTTATGCGTCCCTATCTGTTGTGGTACCTTGTGGGCTGGATTTTCCTTTTCCTTTCATCATCTGTAGGTCTTATCTTCCCTTATCTCATGGGGAAACTACTAGGGTCTACGACCAGTGATCCCCATCAAATTTCAAGTGATAACTTTGAGCTTTTTACTTTCGATAATGCAACCGATGTTGCTTTTGCTTTATTTATTCTGTTTGGGTTTCAAGCTTTATTTTCTTTTGTTCGGGTAGTCATTTTCAATAATGTAACAGAAAACACCTTGCGTGATCTTCGAAATAGTGCATTTAAACAGATGGTATATATGCCCATGCATTTCTTTGATATAAATAAGGTCGGAGAACTTACGAGCCGTGTATCTGCAGATATAACGCAAATACAAGAAACTTTAAGGACTACAATTGCTGAGTTCTTTAGGCAGGTCATTATTATATTAGGAGGGGTTCTGTTTCTTTTTATGATTTCTTGGAAGCTTGCACTTATTATGTTGGGTACAGTTCCAGTTATGGCTATACTCGCCGTCTTTTTTGGTCGATATATTCGAAAACTGAGTAAACAAGCCCAGGATTATGCGGCTGAGTCAAATTCAATTATAGAAGAAACACTATCCGGGATTTCGAATGTGAAGGCTTTTACTTTTGAGTTATTTGCGATTAAGAATTATGGTGGCAAAACCAATGAAATTAGAAACCTGAATGTTAAGAGTGGTATTTGGCGTGGCTTATTTGTCTCGTTTATCATCTTTTGTTTGTTCGGTGCTATTGTTTTTATAGTTTGGCAGGGCCTGCTTATGACCCAAGGCCCAAAGCCTGAATTGTCAAATGAAGGTTTTTACCAGTTTGTTTTATTTACGATTATGATGGGGGCGAGCGTGGGGTCCTTACCAGACCTATATGCGAATATTCAAAAAACCTTTGGTGCGATTGAGAATCTGATGCATATTTTAAATGACAAGGATGAAACGAAGCTTCAATTAGGGAAAAAGAATAGTGGAATTGATGGCTCCATAGAATTTAGTAATGTAAACTTCAGCTATTCTCAGCGTGAGGATATCGATGTCTTAAAGGATGTTTCGTTTTTAATTTCTAAAAATGATAGAATAGCGATTGTTGGGTCTAGTGGCTCTGGGAAAACAACGATTGCCAGCTTGATCTTGAATTTTTATAAAGCGTCGAGTGGTGTCATTAAAATGAACAACATTTTGATAGATGCTTTTGATTTGAATTATTTAAGGTCAAATATGGCCTACGTTCCTCAGGATGTTCTGTTGTTTTCAGGGTCAATTTTTGAAAACATTCAGTTCGGTAATCCCGATTCATCTGAAGCTGCTGTTGTTTCAGCTGCTAAAAAGGCCAATGCTTGGGAATTTATACATTCATTTCCGGATGGCTTAAATACGGAGGTTGGTGACCGTGGTATTCAGCTTTCTGGTGGGCAAAAACAGAGAATTGCTATTGCCAGGGCAATCTTGAAAAACCCGACCATTCTCATTCTTGATGAAGCCACCTCGGCACTTGATTCTGTTTCTGAAAAGCTTGTCCAAGAGGCTCTAGATGTTTTAATGAAGAACAGAACCTCGATAGTCATTGCCCATCGCTTATCGACTATTAAAAAAGCAGATATGATTTTAGTTCTGGAAAATGGGGTTGTTGCAGAGTCGGGAACCCACAAGGAATTGATCTCTAACAATGGTGCTTATTCTAAGCTGGTTGAAATGCAACAGCTCGACGTTTAATACGCTCCTAAGTTTATTTCTTATTTTTAATAAAATTTTGTCATGAATCGGATTTTTCTCCTCACTGTTTTGTCTCTATGTTTTAATGTATCGAGTCAATTACTTCCCACATTAACCAGTCTTTTAGGTCACGAATTAGGAGATGGATTTTCTAGACACCATGAGGTCGTCTCTTTTTATGAAAACTTAAATGCTGAATTTGCATCCCAAACCGTAATTCAGGATTACGGTCAGACCAATGAAGGGCGCAAGCTTTTTCTGTTTTTTATGGGGAGTAAAGACAATATAAACCGTCTAGAAGAGGTTCGAAACCAACACCTTATTAAAGATACCAGTGTAAAAATTCCTATTATTTGGTTGAGCTACAATGTTCATGGTAATGAAAGTTCTGCAACAGAAGCGTCAATGGAAACCGCATTTAAGTTGTTGACAACACACAAGGCCTTGTTGGAAGATGCATTAGTTATTATTGATCCTTGTTTAAATCCTGATGGCCGCGACCGCTATGTGAATTTCTTTAAGCAATATGAGTCCGCTATTTCAAATTCTGATCCTGCATCAATTGAGCATCGGGAACCATGGCCAGGCGGTAGGTTCAACCATTATTTATTTGACCTTAATCGGGATTGGGCTTGGTTAACTCAAGTAGAGAGTCAGCAGCGAATCAAAGTATATAACAAATGGCTTCCGCACGTTCATGTAGATTTTCATGAGCAAGG
>CAJJCU010000164.1 GCA_905182775.1 uncultured Flavobacteriales bacterium | reverse complement strand
AAAAGAAGGATTTAGAAAGTTATCAAAACCAATTCTCCAAATACAATTTTGATAGAATGGGTCCTCATATTCTATTTCGCTTTCAATAAAGCAATTCTGAAAATCAAAATTTAGCTGTCCGGCGAAGTTTTGTATGGTGTCTAGAACAATTTCTGTTTCAAGATTTCCTGAAATCACGCTATTGTATATGATGCCTTCATCAATATCGTAACCAATATTGGGAGCGTCATAATAATTTCTAATTCCTATGGCAGGGGATTGTGCTGCTCCATAGCCCATGAAATTGCAATGGTTGAAATTAAACCGAGCACCTTTTAAAACGAGAAGGGCATGGAAACCATTTTTAGAAATCAAAAGATTTTCGCCTTTTACTGTAGCCTCATCAAAGAGAAAAACGCCATAGTTTGCGTGGTTGAAAATTTTACTATTCTTTATGGTTACCGCATATTCTGATGGGCCACTCCCACTTGAATAGACATGAACCCCTGAGGTGCCGTTTTTAATGATGGCGTAATCTATGACCGATGGCAGCGCTTGGTTAAAATAGATTCCATAATATTGGCCGGGAACATTGTCGTATAATGCTTCTAGTCGGTCCCCTTGAAAGACGACTTCATTGTCTAGGAAACCATTGACTAATAGCGTTCCTTTATAGATGTAGAGTAGTGCATTTTTATGCAAATGGACCATGGTTCCTGCCTCAATGGTTAGGGTTTCGGCAGAATCAACAAGGCTATATCCGTAGATCACATGAGGCTTGTCTGATTGCCAGGTTCCTTGTGCTTGATCTTGGTAATGAAAATAGGCGTCTTGACCCCATACAGCAAGGTTTACGTATTGATCCACGCCGTTTGTTCGAAAGCGAATGGAGTCTTCTATAATAAGAGGGGAGTTTTGGCTGTTGATGTCTAGAGTGACCTCTACGAACATAAACAAGCTGTCATTCTCAACGATGCTTATGTTTTCGTGCGTTAATCCTGAAATACCATCTAAGTTAATTCTAAACGGAGAGTCCTCTCCTCCCATAAGCTCTACTTCATCGATTAAAATGTTTTTGTTATGGTTGTTGTATATTTTTACTTGTCCTGTCGTTGATCCGATTGTGGTGAATACCGTATCAAATACCAAAGTGTCAAGAGAAAATTCAAGGTGCCCGGTACTCGTGAAAGAATCTTTTCTACAACCTTGTGTGGTCATTAGATAAAACCCAATCGTAACACAGGTGATGATAAAAGTTAATCTACGCATAGGCAAAGAACGATATTTCTGCTGAAATATTTGTTTTGTTTTTAAAATTTGATGCGTGTCGAGTTATGTTTAATTTTAAGCAATGAACCTTTTGGTGTGCATAGTTGTACCGGAAGGAAATAACTTCCATCTATGAAGAAACTTATTTTATTACTATCGTTGTTGCTTATGAATGTTTGCATTGCGCAACCTCCAGAGAACCTTTTTAATAACTCTGTTGGGGTTAATAACAATAAACCCTCCTCTCAAGAAGAAAATGAAGAAGAAAATGAACTGGATGGTTATTTATTGGATTCGAGTCGAAAAGAAGCGTTTAAAGAGAATGAAATCCGAGTAAGATCAGATAATAAAAGATATAAAAGTATAAATGGGTCCACTTCATCATCGATCCAGACTTCACAATCGATCCAGTCTTCTCAAATTATAGAGGGTGAATTTAGAAAGTCAAAAATGCAGCTTGATTCGAGAATGGTGAAACCTGAAAGTCAAAAGCGAATGGAATCTGAGCTTGATAAGCTTGCTGAACAGAACAAGGCCTCCTTTGAGTACCATTTGTACAATTATACCTTGGGGAATTATGATATAAAACGAGAAGAATCCTTGAATCAGGCAGAACAAATCAAACCTAATGACCAAAGGTTAATAGTCCAAAAAGTAGCGAACGAATGTGTTCAGGGCGATACCTTATCAACGAAATTATATTTACAAAAGCTTATAAATACCAATGCACTCGAAACCGAGACTCTAGATTATGCAGAAGATGTTTTGATGTCGAGTAGGGGGAATGATATTTTAATCACTCACGGAACAAACGATACCTATGGTGTCCTTTACCACCAGTTGCATACACCTAAGTATAGCTCTGATGATGTTTTGGTTGTTTCTCTTGATTTTTTACGCAGCCCTTATTATCGAAAATTATTGAGTGGAAAAGGGCTTGAGCTCCCTACATCAAGTACAATAAACACAGATTATTTTAAAGAATTTTGTACGTTGAATTCAGATAAAAAAATAGCGATATCTCTAACCTTACCCATTGACTACCTCCGTCGTATTGCTTCATTTGCAACCCCTTATGGTTTGGTGCTGGTCACTGGGAATCAGAAGGCACTTTGTCTGTCTGATTTAGAAACTTTATGGAATGAACAATTAAACAAAAGGAACCTTACAAGCCATTCGAGTTTCTTGTCTAAGAATTACGCAAGAAATTACAAGCCCTCTCAGCAATTACTTGAGCGATTTTATGAGCAACAGAAGGCTTCTCCTTATATCAGCTCCCCAAAGAAATTAAAACCTCATAAAAGCAAGGCGGTAACATCCGGTAAAAATTAAGATGAGAGTATTTAAACCACAATACGGTAAATTACCTGACGAGGAACTTCTTGTGCTTATGGCTAAAGGAGATCAGCGTGCATTTGATGAGGTTTATAGTAGGTATTCTCAACCCTTGTTCGGCTATTTTATGAAGCTTTTGGCGCGTGATAAAGAGAAATGTGAGGATATGGTCCATGACCTATTTGCAAAGATTATTCGAAAACCTGATTACTTCGATGTAAAGCGGTCTTTTCGTACTTGGGTGTATTCGGTGGCATCGAATATGTGTAAAAATGAGTACAAAAGAATGGCGGTAAGAAAAAATGTGAAAAATGATATTGAGCCCGCTGAATTTATTCAATCGAGCTCAGACACATTGAAAACCGTTCATGAAAAATCCTTTAGCGATTCGTTGTATCATGAGCTAAATAAAATGGATGAGAAGCATAAAAGTGTGTTTGTACTCAGGCACTTTGATGGTTTTTCAATGAAGGAGATTGCTGAGGCGCTAGAAATTAATGAAGGAACAGTTAAGTCTCGTTTGTTTTATGCGACAAAATCGTTGGCTGGAACCTTGAAGCAGTTTAACCCTATATATCAATAAAATGGAGGATAAATATTTAGAATTATTGAAACGCTCGAATTACGAGGATTTAAGTCAAGCTGAAAAAGAGATCCTAAAGGATTTATGCACCAATCAATTGGAATTTGATAGTGCTAGGTATCTTATGATTGACATTGCTTTAATGGATAAGACTATGTCTGAGGCTCCCTCTAAAGATATAAAATCGAAACTAGATTCGGAATTCAGGCAGGTCCATACGAATGGGGAAGGGGGTGGATGGTTCAGGTTTCTATTCCCGCCCTTAAAGCCTTTTGTATTAAGGCCAGGTATACAGCTTGCTATGCTTTTTGTTTTGTTTTTAGGCTCGTATATGATGCTTGAGTTTATTGATTTTTCGCAGCAGACGACATCGGTTCAGCTGGCTAAAGAGGAACACAAGGCGAGTGAGGATCTTAAAGAGGTGCTTTTAGACTCGGTCATTAATGAGACTCCTGTTATTGAGAAAAGCCTTGAGCTCGATCTTTCTCTAATGGATGCTAATACTAAAAGTACTGCAGAAGATGGGCGCCTATTTTCGGCTTCCAATGGTAACGATCAATTAAAATCAAATGCAGCATCAGCTCAAGGTTCTTTGGTGGGATCTAGTCTAATGAGTCGTGATGACTTAGCTTTTAAAGAGGAGCCTGTTTTACTTGGTGAAGTTGTTTTAGATTTTGAAGAACTAAGTGAATTTGATACAGATCTCAAAGAAACCCAATTTTTGATTCCTACGGTTGCAGAGTCACCAGATCTATTGGAAAACTTATTCGTTACTTTTTAAGCTTCAAGATAAAGTTTTCTTTGACCTGCTGAGGTCTTTTAATAAGTACCCCCATCCTAAAGAAATCCATGCTAAGATTGTATGTGTCTGATGATTTTAGTTGGTCCCAGCTATCGAACATTGATTGACTCCACCTGATATCGTCCAAAACAAAAAGTGTATCATCGTGGGCGTATTGTTCTAAAATATCAATGTATCTTTTTAGTGCTACACCGTCATGGTGACCATCAATAAATATGAGATCAAATTTTTGAACTTCTACTTCTTTTAGTGCTTGTTCGAAGGTGTTATTGATTAGTAATATGGGATACGGTGAAAGATTTTCTTTTGCCAAGGCATAGGTTTCTGGGCAGCCTTCTATCGTTGTGATTTTACTTTTAGGATTTCCAAAATGCATATAAAGAGACCCCATACCTACAGATGTTCCGAGCTCTAAAATGTTTTTTGGTTTGAAGTGATGGCAGAGCCTAAAGAGCAGCATACCGTTTTTCCCAAAGGATGAACTTGTCCTAAAGATTTGTTTGACTTTTCTGCTATTTTTAAGCTTCTTGCTCTTTGCTCCATGGTCCTCCACATTTACGACCTTTGAATTCATGTTGTTTTTGAATGCAAAAGTGAAAATGGATTCTTTACTTTCTTTTGACAGCTTTGCAGACATACCATCCTTCATGAAATTAAAAACAAATGGAGAATGAATTCCTTGTAATCCCTTTGCGATCCATCTATATTTAATATATTCGAAGAAGATATTCATAAGTTCCTGTTTATGCCATCAAGTCAAACCCAAGCATTACTTAAAAATCATAATGATAAAGTAAAAAATGGTAGTCCAAAAATAAAAATAATAGCACCTTGTACTGCGGGAAATGGTATTTTAAAATTAGATTCCTCACAAGAGGATCATTTTGAGAGAAAATTTCAAAAGATTACGACACCCATTTCCTATTTTGTTCCAGCATCAGGTTCGGGGTCCAGAATGTTTGATTTCTTGCAAACAGAACTTTCTATGGTGGATCATGATTTAGCCTTGAAAACCAAAGACTTTATTGGTCGTTTAAAGGAGTTTTCCTTTTATAAAGCGTTGGATGTAGATCAGAAAAAAAGAGTCAATCAATTTTCATCTACTGCGGAATTAATTGATTTTATTCTTGGAAAGAAAGAGGGAGGGTTAGGCATGGAGTACTTGCCAAAAGGATTGGTTCCATTCCATAGTTACGGAGCACTTCAGCATTCTGCTTTTTATGAGCACTTGAGTCAAGGCGCAACACTATCTAGTAGACCAATAAATTTTCATTTCACGATTCAAATGGACCATGTGCGGTCTTTTGAAGAGGCTTTAGCTGAGTTTCAAGAAAATGATCATAATATAGCTGATGTTAGTTTTTCCTTTCAGGATCCACAAACAGATTCATTTGTATTTGATGAAAATCATTTGCCTTTGATAGAGCAGGGTAAACTTGTGCGCAGGCCCTCTGGACATGGGGCATTATTAGGGAATTTAGATGCTATTCAGGACCAGATTGTTTTAGTTAAGAACATAGATAATGTTCAGCATGACCATAAATCAAAGAATGGCTTAAGGACTTGGAGCGTTCTGTGTGGTATTTTAGATGAGGTAAAAATGGAGCTTAAGACCCTTTACCTCAAGCCTGATCAAGATCGTTTGCAAGCGCTTAGCGATAGGTTTCAGTTATTCACTCAAGAAGAGATTTCTGATTTAATTGATGGTGATAGTCTTAAATCACTCATTAATAGACCCTTGCGTATCTGTGGAATGGTTTTGAATGAAGGTAAGGCTGGAGGTGGTCCTTTCTATATTGAGTCAAACGGTATGGTTTGTAAGCAGATTGTAGAAGGTGCTCAGGTTAAGGG
>CAJJCU010000163.1 GCA_905182775.1 uncultured Flavobacteriales bacterium | reverse complement strand
GTGAGTCCTTCTTTGACAGATACTTCTTTAGCCGAGGTGCTTTTAAGTACTGAGCAGAAAAGGGAAAATGCGGCGATGCGTCATCCTCTTAAAAAGATAGGTTCTCCGGAAGATATCGCAAAGGCAGCTGTTTTTTGTCTTGAAAACGAATGGCTTACGGGTCAAACTATTGGTGTTGATGGAGGCATGTCGAAAGTGAGGGTGTAAGTGCGCTCTCCCTTTTCCATTT
This sequence comes from uncultured Flavobacteriales bacterium, assembly GCA_905182775.1. Taxonomy (GTDB): domain Bacteria; phylum Bacteroidota; class Bacteroidia; order Flavobacteriales_D; family Crocinitomicaceae; genus UBA952. The sequence continues at coordinate 10,582 of CAJJCU010000163.1, read as the reverse complement.
CATTACCTTTGTCTAAAATTAAAGATGAATTTATTTGAAGAGGTTGTTTTATCCCTAGGTTCTTCGTGGCAATTTTCAAGGCTTTTTCCTTTTGTACTCCTTTTTATAAGCAGCTTCCTTATAATCGTTGTTTTACGTGAAAAAATCAAACGGACAAAACTCAAGTGGTTTTTGAGACTTAGTATTCTCCTTATTCCTACAAGCCTTTATTTTGCTGTCAACCCTATTTTCCAGTCTGATCTTTATGACTTGTCTAGAGAGATAAATGTGAAGTCCATTAATTCTTTAGCCAAAGATGAGTTCGTCGTATTTACACTGCCCAACTGCCCATATTGCCTTGAAACGATAAGTCTTATTGCTTTATTAAAAAAGCGCAATCCTGATTTGACGGTGACTTATAAAATTGTCACTCATAATGATGGAGGAGATATTGAAAGTCTTTTAAAAAAGAATCGAATCTCTTTTGAACTTTTAAATAAGAGTGAACAAATAGAATTGCTTACGCTTGGGTCTTATCCTACGTTTGTATTTAATACCGGGGCTAAGGTGTTGAAAATATGGGACAACAACTCATTTGGAACAAAAGCATTAGATTTCATCGAAGATCACCAGAGCTAAGTCCTAAACTACTTGTTTTTTCGCCTTCTATTTTCGAGCCAAGGCGGCATTTCTCGTTTTTGTTCAGGTTCAATTAGCTTTTCTAATAGGTCAGGTCGGTTTGCTTTATTAAGCTTATTCTTGATCCAGGATCTATTTTCCTTTTTGTACCAAAAGAAGAACTTATTTTGTTCAAGTTTTTCTTCTTTTGACTTGACGGTCTCAATGGGTTTTAGAGTATAGGGATGAACACCTGCATAGTAAATGACAGTGGCTACCGTCATCGGCGTGGGTGTGAAATCTTGAACTTGCTCTAGTTGAAAACCCATGTCCTTTGTTTCAGCAGCCAGGTTAGCCATGTCTACCTCATCACATCCTGGATGAGAAGAAATGAAGTAAGGAACAAGCTGTTGATTGATCCCTACCTTTTCAGATATCTTGTCGTATTTCTCCTTGAATTTATGAAAATACTTAAAGGAAGGCTTTCGCATTACTTTAAGTGTTTTGTCGGAAGTGTGCTCTGGAGCGACCTTTAGTCTTCCACTCACATGTCTAGTAATGACTTGCTCAATGTACTCGTCATGATTTCCATCTTCGTTGTTTTTGTTAAAATCATCTACCAAAAGGTCATAACGAATCCCTGAACCAACAAAAGCTTTTTTAACTGCGGGTAATGCATCTACTTTCTTGTAGAGTTCGGTCATTGGCTTATGAGAAGTATCAAGGTTATTGCAGATCACAGGGTGGATGCAGCTCGGTGAGACACAACGTTCGCAGATGGCTTCATCCTTGCCTTTCATCTTGTACATATTGGCTGAGGGGCCACCCAAGTCAGATATATATCCCTTGAAGTCTGGAAGAGCTGTTACTTTATCAACCTCAGATAAAATCGATTTTTCACTTCTTGATGCAATGAATTTCCCTTGATGCGCCGAAATAGTACAAAAGCTACAGCCACCAAAACATCCCCGATGCATATTGACAGAGAATTTAATCATGTCATAAGCAGGTATGTTTCCTTTCTTCTTGTATTTTGGATGAGGTTCTCTAGTGTAAGGTAAATCAAAGGAAGCGTCAATTTCTTTTTCCACCATTGTTTTATAAGGTGGGTTAATAACGAGAACTTGATCTCCGATATCTTGCGTAATCCTATTCGCTTGCCATTTGTTGGATTCAACCTCCACAATTTTAAAATTTGCGGCATATTTAATTTTATCCTCAAGACAATCTTCATGACTCGCTAAAGCAATGGTATTCCAATTTTTAATTTTAGGCAACTCAGTAGCCTTTTCCTGAAGGAATGCAAATTGTTTGATTGTCTTTAGGTGCCCAAATGGAACTCCTTTTTTTAAGAGTCTTAAAGCATCTCTTAAGGGCTGGTCTCCCATTCCATAGACTAAAGCATCTGCCTTAGAATCAAATAGAATACTTGGCATGAGCCGATCTTCCCAATAATCATAATGAGTGACACGTCGCAGTGACGCCTCGATCCCTCCAATAAGAACAGGTGTGTCAGGGAATAAATCTTTTAAAATTTTTGAATAAACGGTCGTTGCATAATCAGGTCTAAACCCGGCTTTTCCACCTGCGGTATAGGCATCTGTCGACCTTAAACGCTTGTTAGCTGTGTAGTGATTCACCATGGAGTCCATACAACCTGCTGTGATTCCAAAGAATAGTTTTGGTTTACCAAGTTTTTTGAAATCCCGGAGGTCATCTTGCCAATTGGGTTGTGCAACAATACCAACCTTTAGTCCTTCATCTTCAATGATCCTGCCTATTACAGCAGTTCCAAATGCAGGGTGATCCACATATGCATCACCTGAGATTAGTATCACATCAAAATCTTCCCATCCTCTTTTAGAGGCTTCTTTTAAAGAAAGAGGAAGCCAGTCAGAGATTGGTCTTTGTTGAGTTTCGGGAATCATAGTGCAAATATACGGATAAAGCGTGCTAAAGATTCGATATGACCTTCTTTAGGCACTGCAACAATAAAAAAATAAATTAATTTGAAATTTCATTTGCCCCGAATTGCCTATTTTTGAATTACGAATTTTAAAAATAAATTAGAATGTCATTTGAACTACCAAAATTGAGTTATGCATATGATGCGCTCGAACCGCATATTGATGCGAGAACTATGGAAATACATCATTCCAAACACCATCAAGGTTATACGAATAACTTAAACGCGGCTATTGAAGGAACAGATATGGAAGGAAACTCCATTGATGAAATACTTCAAAAATGCTCGAATAATCCCGCAGTAAGAAATAATGGCGGAGGCTTTTTTAACCATACTTTGTTTTGGGAAGTAATGTCCCCGGATGGAGGTGGAAGCCCTTCTGGTGATCTTGCCGAAGCGATAGATTCAGCTTTTGGATCCTTTGACGGGTTTAAAGATGCATTTGCCAAAGCGGCAGCAACACGATTTGGATCAGGTTGGGCCTGGTTATGTTCAAAAGATGGCGTTTTAGAAGTTTGCTCAACACCAAATCAGGACAATCCTGTTATGGGCGAAGGTTGTGGTGGCGTGCCTATTTTAGGTATTGATGTATGGGAACATGCATATTATCTGAATTACCAAAATAGAAGACCGGATTATATCAAAGCCTTTTTTGAGGTTGTTGACTGGGATGTAGTTAGTTCTAAATATACGGCATCTAAATAGTTGTTTAACATATATTTAGGATGTTTTCTGAGATAAATTCATAATATGAAATTAGAGTTTTTATTCTCTTTATTTTGTATTAAATTTGTGTAAACTAAAATCAATTTTTTATGAAAAAACTTATACTATCTTTAATTGTGGTTGTTTTTGCTTTTGCAACGACCGCACAAGTAGTTGTTAGAGGAGTTTCTCCTGCTACAATTGCGAATAATTTTGACTTCACATGGGCAGATCCTGCTGGTGGAGATTGGTCATGTCCTGACTTCTTGGTTCCAAATACTTTTGTTGAGGCTCCGATTATGCTTGCTGATGACGGAACAGAAGGTGAAAACCCTCAAGGAAATCCAATGTCCGCTGAGGCTTGTAATGGTCCTTTGGTTAACGATATGACAGGTTTCATAGCGATCATTTACAGAAATACTTGTGAATTTGGTTACAAGGCATTACAGGCTGAAAATGCAGGTGCTGTTGGTGTAATTATTGTGAACCGTGATCCAGAAGCCGTTGGTATGGGTGGAGGAGTCGAAGGAATTAATGTTACTATTCCTACGGTAATGCTTTCAAGCGTTGATGGTGCACTCCTTACAGACGAAATGGTCAATGGAGAAGTAGTTGTATTTATGGGAAATAAGCAAAACCTTTTTGCTAATGACGGTGGTTCTTCACAAAGCTCTGTTTTAAACCCTAGGTATGGTTCAATCCCAACTGCTATGGCGAATAACGGTTACAGCTTCCAAGCGGGAATTGAAGTTTACAATTTTGGCTCTGCTGATAATACCTTTAATGTTACTGCATCTGTTGATGGTCCAGGCGGAAATATTTATTTAGAAACGGTAAGTTCATTAGTTCCTTCAGGAGATACACTTGCTATTTTCAATGGAAATGCTATTGAATTCCCATTGGTTGCGCCAGGTTCTTGGGATGAGGGGGATTATGTACTGTCCTACTCAATTGAAATTGATGGACAAACTGATGAAGCAGATTTTGACAATGTATACACAAGAGAATTTGGTGTGACATCTATGCTTTCTTTGGCAGGTCAGGAAAATGGGTCTTTGAAAATCAATACATTTCCAAATAATGCTACTGCAAGTTACCAAACTTGTATGCAGCTTCAAGATGTATACCCATCTGCTAACTACGGCATATCTGGTTTCTACTTTGCAGCATTAGCTAGTGATTCTATTCTTCAAGATGAAGAAATCATCATGGATGTTTTTGAATGGAATGATGCTTGGACTGATGTTACAGGTGGATTTGCGGCGGTTACTTTTGACAATTTGGTTCAAGTAGGTGGAGGTCTTTATTATCCTTCTTCAAATGACGAGAATGGTGCTGTGGTTTATGCTCCTTTGGATGCTGGCGTTTTAGTTGCTGATAACCAAAGATATTTGGTTTGTTTGACAACTTACAACCCGAATATTTCATTTGGTTATGACAATACATTGAATTACGACGCTAACTATTCTATTTATGCTCAACCTATATCACCATTAAATATTGATGGAACGCAATGGTATTCTGGATGGAATGGTGTTACTGCTTTAGGTTTAGGTCTTAAGATGGAAGAAAGTGCTGGTCTTGATGAAATGACTGAGCTTTCAGGTCGTGCATATCCAAATCCAGCAAATGACGCTGTAACAATTGATATTGATGGAGAAGGTTCTGCATTGATGGTTGTTTCAGATATCGCTGGTCGTCTTGTTCTTTCGAATAATGTAAATCTTGTGAATGGTCAATCTTTAGTAGATATTTCTTCTTTAGATGAGGGTGTTTATATGTTTAATGTTACTCTTGATAACGGAAATACATCAACTTTTTCAGTTGTAAAAAAATAGGTCAATTTATTGATGGAAAAGGGTCGATTTTATCGGCCCTTTTTTTTTGATTCAAAGTCAAGGATTTCTTCCTTATCTTTGGGCTCTCATATGACAAAAAAATACACAATAACAGCGGCCTTACCCTATGCAAACGGCCCCCTTCATTTAGGACATGTTGCAGGGGTTTATTTGCCAGCAGATATCTTTGTTCGCTTCTTGCGAATGAATGATGCAGATGTGCTTTTTGTTTGTGGTAGCGATGAGCATGGCGCAGCGATTACATTGCGTGCCAAGAAAGAGGGGGTGAGTCCAAAAGAAATCGTTGATAAGTACCATCACTTAATTGGTACTGCATTTAATGATTTTGGGATTGAATTTGATGTCTATGATCGTACTTCTAGTGAAATGCATCACGAGACATCTTCTAATTTCTTTAAAGAATTAAATAAGAAAGACCGCTTTATACAAAAGACATCCGAGCAATATTATGATGCCGACTATAATCAATTCTTAGCGGACCGTTATATTATTGGGACTTGTCCAAAGTGTCAAAGTGCCGATGCTTATGGGGATCAATGTGAAAAATGCGGTAGTGACTTAAGTCCAACAGATTTAATTAATCCAAAATCTACACTGAGTGGTCAATTACCTGTTTTGAGAAAAACATCTCATTGGTTCCTTCCAATGGACCAGCATGAAGGTTGGCTCAAACAATGGATTACAGAAGGGCTTTTAGATGGAGAACAGCAACATGACCCTAAGGCTTGGAGAAATCAAGTGACGGGACAATGCATGTCTTGGATTGATGGGGGGTTAAAACCTCGTGCCATGACCCGAGATTTGGATTGGGGCGTGAAGGTTCCCTTACCTGAAGGTGAGGGTAAGGTTCTTTATGTTTGGTTGGATGCCCCAATTGGGTATATCTCTGCAACGAAAAAATGGGCAAAGGAAAACAATAAGAAATGGGAAGATTATTGGTTAAAAGAACATGCCGGTGATCGCAAGCTCGTGCACTTTATTGGAAAAGACAATATTGTTTTTCACGCAATCATATTTCCAATTCTATTAAAAGATCATGGAGGTTATATTTTGCCAGATAACGTTCCTGCATCTGAGTTCTTGAATTTAGAAGGAGATAAATTTTCAACCTCCAGAAACTGGGCAGTTTGGCTCCATGAATACATCGAGGCATATCCTGATAAAATAGATGAGCTCAAATACGTATTGACCTCTATTGCTCCCGAGAGTAAAGATTCAGAGTTTACATGGAAAGATTTTCAATCTCGAGTGAATTCTGAATTGGCGGATGTTCTCGGTAATTTTGTGAATAGAACGGTCGTACTTACCAATAAGTATTATTCAGGAGCGGTACCGGTTCAAGGTACGCTTACGGAACAAGACCATAAGATATTGAAGGACCTTGCTGATATAGGTCATAGAATCAAGGATCTGGTTATGAAATACAAGCTCAGAGAGGCCCAAGGAGAGATGATGGGTATTGCACGGCTAGGAAATAAATATCTTGCAGAGAATGAGCCCTGGAAGCTCGTTAAGACGAATCCCGAGCGTGTTGAGACGATTATGAGTGTTGCTTTGGACATCACATTGAAATTATCAATAGCAGCTGCTCCATTCATTCCTAATACAGCTAAAAAAGTACAACATATTTTAAACGTTGATTTTACGAAATGGGACCAATTTTTTGAAGCTAGATTGCCTGAAGGTTCTATGATCAATACGCCAGAAATATTATTTAAAAAGATTGAAGATGATTTTGTTGAGCTAGAGATTCAAAAGCTCAAAGGAAAATCGGAACAAACGTCTAAATTCGCACCAATGAAAGAAATGATTGATTTTGATACTTTTCAAAAAATGGACCTGAGAATGGGTAAGATTTTGAGTGCTGAAAAAGTTGAAAAAGCCGATAAGTTGCTCAAGCTATCTGTCGATACGGGGATTGACACAAGAACAGTGGTCTCGGGTATTGCGCATCACTATACTCCAGAGGAAGTTGTTGGTAAGACTGTCTTGGTCTTATTGAATCTTTCACCCAGAAAAATTAGAGGCGTAGAATCTCAAGGAATGGTACTCATGGCTGAAAATGAAGAAGGAGCATTAAGCTTCTTGGAGACAGAAAAAGAATTTTTACAGGGTCAATCTGTAAGTTAATTGAATTTTTGTTTGGTGGGACTAAAGGTTTGGACTATCTTTGGTGTCCGAATAAAGAACAAAAATAACCCAAAAGATATATTGCGGGGTGGAGCAGTTGGGAGCTCGTCGGGCTCATAACCCGAAGGTCACAGGTTCGAGTCCTGTCCCCGCTACCATTGAAAAGCCAGTCTGAAAAGACTGGCTTTTTCATTTCCAAGAGCGTTAAAGCTTGCTTTAATAAGTACATGGGAATATCAAAAGGAAGATCAGGAAGTGGTCTTAGCTTTTCCTTGTTAAGCCTCTATTAATGTCCATCCGAAATAAAATGAAGAATAATCCTGTCTCCGCTTCTAAAGACAACTTAGAGGTATTTTTATCGGTGAGCTTTTTTTGATTCTATCTCTCCCTATTTGAGTCGCTTTTATGTTTAAAGTATAGGAATTATTTTACAGATTGATTTTAAAACGCACAGAACCGGAAATACCAGGCGAAAGCTGTGAAAAGAACTTTTTTTGTGCATTATAAGATTCAAATACACTTTCTCTTTTGTCATTCAAACAGTTGGCAACCTTAAATCCTAAGCTGTACATTTCGTCTTTACCGAATACCTTATTGAAATTAAAGTTCAAGCTATGAAATGGGACGCTGTATATATCTGGACGATCCACAATTCCAGCAAACTGTAATGTTTTTCCTTGGACATTGTAAAATAGACCTGCCTGAAAGTTGCTAAAGAACCCTTTTTCTGCACCATTATAAGAAAAGCCACCGTTTATAATATAGGGTGCCTGTCCTGCCATCTTTCTGAAGGATTTAATAACTTGTCCCGTTCTCGCATTTGCTATACGGCTTTCGTATTCAGTTTGGCTTAAATCAATTCGGGAATCAACAATGGTAACATTTAGCACAAAATCAAAGGTTTCTGTTTTCTCACTAATCCAACTTAGATTTTCTCTGACTTCAATTTCTCCACCTAACACCTGACCATTTCCCACATTTCGCGGTTGAAATGCACCCGGCTGTGTTGCATACTGAATGATTTCTATAGGATTGATGAACTTTTTATAAAATGCACTGATGGAAACAGTACGCCCTTTGCTAGGAAAAACTTCCCATCTGAAATCTATATTATGAATATCTGTACTGGTTAATTCACCATCCCAATAAACAATTCCTGTGGCGTTGTCTGCATCTTCAAACAAACCACCAACGAATGTCCTCCCTGTAATTGGATCAAATATTTCAGCATAAGAGAGCTCTTTAAAAGATGGTCTGGCAATAGTCTTTCCATAAGAAAGTCTGAAGTTTTGGTTTTCAGTTACGGAATAAACTAGATTTAATGCTGGGAATACACCCAAGTTTTCAAGAACCTTTTTGTTGTCCAAAACATTCATTCCCAACTGATCTTGACCTGTATATCTGTGTGTATAATATTCAGTTCTTAGCCCAACTATTGATTTAAATTTCTTGCCGATGGTAATTTCATTTGACACATAAGCAGAAGCATTGCTAATACTCGAATTAAATGTGTTTGGGTTGTTTGGTAAAAAAGGTGTTTCTATTGTTGTTCCTTCTGAAGGATTTCCGAGATAAGGCCATAAGTTTTCATTTTGAAACAACTCATCTGGATCCCCGGTTAAAGGAACATCTCCTCTTATATTTACTTGGAAATTCTTTATCGTAAAATCTCTTTGTTTATAGGTATATCCTGTACCTATTTTTAAGTATGATTTGGCCCCGAATGCATCGTAAGTCTTTTTTCCAGAAACTTTTGCAACACCATTGATTTCAGACAGATCCCTCCAAATTCTTTCAGGAAATCCAGACTCTGTGCTGATTCGTACTGCGCCGTCGTTTACATTTTCATATCGTGTAAAACGAATATCGGGATCCTTAATTCTAGAGAATGTGGGAGATAACTTCCATTCTAGATCCCATTTTCTTTCTTCGAGTTTATACTTTGCTGCGATATGAAGGTTCGTAAGTGATTTTTGACTGTACGATAAGTTATGTTGGTATCCAGTAAAAAAAGATCCTTCATCATTATTTATAAAATCAAAAATACCTGCACTTGATTCGCCATTTTGCAGGTGCATCGCCGTAAAACTATATTTAGCTTTGAGTGTTTTTACTGCAAACCCTGCAAGGGAGCTGAGCATAACCGTATTTACACCATAATTACCTTTTTGATATTCAAGTGTATCCATTTCTGTTTTGTCTTGATCTCCCGGAAGACCATATCTTGCGAACAATGCATCTTTATAGAATTCCGTATTGTTTCTATAATTAAGCATGAAATTGTATGCAATGGTTCTTTTTTCTTTTTTAATTTGATCTCCAAAGTTCATTGACAGACCACCATCAATTAAACTTTGCGCTTCCTTTGCAGCAAGGTTTTTATTAAAGGAATTTAAGATATCCAGATATCTTTGGGCTTCAGATCCATTCGGATTACCAATAATTTGTGGAAAAGAAGGAATATTAATTTCAGCTGGTATCGTTCTTGTGCCATCATCGAAACCAAGAAAATCAGTTTTACCTCCTTGATAATCTAAATAATCGCTACGCAGATGAAAATTAGGGTTATAACCAGCCCGAAAAGAGATACTTTGTTTTTTTTCATTTGGAAAGCTTATGAGCTCAATATTGACAAGACCGCCTGTGAAATCTGCGGGTAGTTCGGCACTAAATGTTTTATTGACAATCATATTATCAATGAGTGCGGTTGGGAAAATATCCATTTGTAGCGTATTCCTGTCAGGATCCAATCCTGGAATGTCTAATCCATTTAATATGGTTTTATTATATCGGTCTCCAATACCTCGAATGAAAATATACTTTCCGTTGGCAACTGAAATGCCCGGAATTCTTCTCATTGCAGATGCAGCATCTGAATCTCCTGTTTTTCTGAAACTTGAGGCTGAAATTCCATCAATCATATTTGCAGATTTCAGTTTCATACGAAGAATAGCATTCTCCGTATTTTTTTTGTATTCTGCTTGAACGGTAACTTCACCAAATTCGGTGACTTGAGCCTGTAACTCCATGTTCTCAACGAGGGTTACTTTTTCTTCTGTTACCTCTACTCTGTTTATTACCGCATTATTATAAGAGTACATAGAGAAAATCAGATTGTATTTCCCAACTGGCATAGCTAACTCGAACTTCCCATCGAGATCTGAAAACGCTCCTTTATTCAATCCTTCTACTTGAATCTTTACCATTGGTAATGCCTCTCCCGTAGTTCCATCGATTATCGAACCTCTAATGATTCCAGTTTGCCCCAATGAGGCAAAACAACTAAATCCAAAAAAAATTAATATTAAAAGGTTTCTCATTTTAT
>CAJJCU010000162.1 GCA_905182775.1 uncultured Flavobacteriales bacterium | reverse complement strand
TGAAACAAAAGAGGGTGAACGAAAAAACAGGACCATCGTTGAGGCAAATGAGTTTTTATTGCTCACAAAGCCTTTTACTCCAGAAGAAGCCGAGTAGCATGAACTTGGTCCATTTGATTGGTACGATTCATTCGAAGCCAGAACTTCACCTGCTCTCCAATGGGAGAAAGCAGGTGAAGTTTACTTTAACAACCCAAGAGACTTATCTCGACTTAAAGGGCGAAAAAAAGATTCGTAAGAATTGGCACACTTTGGCAGCTTGGGGGAAATGGGTACAAGTTTTAAATGAATACGGAACCACAGGAACTGATATTGCCGTAGAAGGTCGCATCATTAGTCGTTTTTATCACGACAAGGGATTGCGAAAAATGTTTTCAGAAATAGAAATCAATGACCTCATCATTCTTTAGATGAGGTCTTTTTATGTCTTGCAGAAATCACAAGAGACCTCCTGTAATTAGATACAGATAAACGAATTTTCAGGCAATGACTTAAGGTCTATTGCTTGAGCAATTTAAAGCTTTGGTTGTTTACCTTTAGCACATATGCCCCAGCGGGTAGGTGTGCGATTTGTAGGCTTGCCGATGTACCCCAATAGTCTCGTCTCAGGATCTCTGTCCCCATCATGGTGTAGATGTGGCAGCTGAGTTTTTGGGCCTGCGTACCACGCACATTTAATACGGTACTTGCAGGATTCGGATAAATGCTTAACTCTTGTTCTGTTAGGCTTTGATCAATTCCGCTGTTTTCATCAAAAATAAAGAACTCATATTCCGCCCTTTCAGGAAGCAGTTTCATATTACTTGAGTTTTGTGCCCTGATATAAAACTTAACCGCTTCACCTTGTCCCATAAATGGAAGGTTGCCCGTATAGGTATTGTCGTTTGCAAGTAGGTCACCATTGGTGCCATCATCAAATAATTCAAAGGATTGGAATTTAGAATTGTAAGGGCTAATCGTGGCCATAACGTCCACCTCTGAAGCTAAATCCACATCAACGGTAAGCTGTCCATTTGTAAGACTCATATTTGAGATTTCAGGTGTAGGCATCACCATAGTTTGAAGCCCAGACATATATTCATTTCTGGCATCGAGCATTGACATGATTCCTCCAAATCCCCAGCCTGTCCATAGGTCCTCCTCTACATTTGTACTGAATTGAGTCATAGAAAAGAGTTTATTGGGATCTGATTGCACTGAAGCGAAAGCAACATCTTGCAATTGATCGATACCGCCACGAATCTCTTCCGTATCGAGAAGTGTTTCTGTGAGTATGGTTTTCAAATGTGCATTGTATTGTTTTCGCCGCAAGGGGTCATTTAAGAGTTTTTCTAGAAGGGGTCTTTCGTTTGCGGCATATTGTCCTCCATAGGTGTCGTAGTTATGAACTGGCGAAGGGTTGAAATATTCATAGCCTAAAATTGCCCCAGCAAAAGCATTGTCAAAATCCCAAGGAATCATTTGAAATAAGCCATCTTCAGTTTGATATAGATAGTAATTGTGAACATAGTAGCCATTGTATGTATCGAGGTTAAGTATTGCTGAGTTAACAGCAAAGGCCCAAAGAACCCGATCCACATTAAGCACGTTGCCTAAGTTTTCAAAGTCAAAATTCAGTGTTTGGATAAGTTCCATAAGCTCGCCCCACCCTTTGTCTGATTTTAGGTCGTAGCTATTGTAATAGTTAGCGCTGTCAGCTCCAAGCCATTTTAAATCTGGATTCCCTTCCCCTGAAGACCCTCCGCAGAAAACCTGCACCGGGTCACACTTGAAAAACACCCCATCTTTTTCATCAAAATGTTTTTTCAAGAATTGCTTATCTACAGATTCCGTATGGGCGTATATCCCCACATAGTTTCCTTGAGCGATGAGCCGTATTAAATTGGCTTCGGGGGTCGGTAGGTATTTTTGGTAGATTTTACTTGCCGTTATTTCTTTTGCAAATGTCGGGTCAAACCAAGCATTGGCTAGCTTTATTTTTTTTAGGTCCTCAAGTGTTTGGCCTGAGATCCAATGGTTCATATCAATATTATAAGGAACCTTCCTGTTCCCTTCATCGTTAGGCAGACAAAAGGTTGAATTTCCTTTGTATCGAACGCCCACACTGTCATAAGACACCCCATTATAGGTAAGCGTTGCAGGTATTCTATAGCTTGGGTCATTGAAGAAGGAATTAACCAGAATGTTGTGGTAGCTTGGATCTTCAAAGTCGAGTGTGAGATTCCGAATAGAATCCACATCAAAAACACCACCAGGAGCATCGTATAGGGATTGCGGATCATTAAGCTGCTGGCCATGAAGCCCAAAGCAAGCTATAAAGAGGAAAGAAAAGACAGTAGGTATATTCATAATAGTTGTTACTGAAGTATAGCGCTCTAGAGGTTAAAAGGTTGCTTTGTTGAATTCCATTTTAATGACACCAATGGCCTTACTTTCGATACCTAGTCTAGGGGTATAGTTTCATTCAGTAAATTTAATACAATATCTTCATTTATTAAAGTGTGGTAAGACCGCATGGAGGAGCGCAGAGGCGCATGCACTCCATGATCGCAGTATCCAATTAGGCAGAGCTCGCTATTCCTCTTTTTATATAGGGCTGCAGATGCGCCATTTAACCAATCCCATGCCTTAAATCGGGGTCATTCTATAGAGTGGCGGGATTTTGAATTTCCCGCTTCCTTTAAAATAGCTACGGGTATGTCTTACTCACCTCTTTTGGCGTGATCGCAATCGATAAATATTATTTGTGAATTACGCTAAATGCCTTTATTACAATTGAATTCAACTAAATATTTTGTGCAATGTATTCCAATACAGATTCCTTCTAACTTAATTTCTTACATTTAACCTAGGCACTCAGTTCAAACCCTGAGGCCCCCTAAAATTAATTTAGATGAACAAACTTATCATACGTTCAACATTGATTCTCCTTTTATTTATTTCGGGGATTTGTCATGGACAAAAAGTTTCTTGGAATACGGTTACAGACTACGACCACAATTGCAGTATCTATTTCCCTACTGTGGGCACTCAGGTCTTCAAGAACACTAAAGAAGGGCTTAGGTTTACTACCTATTCAATGTATGGTCAGAGCAGTTATTTTCTTAAAGTAACCGAGTTAATCGCTTCTCCAGGTCAGGGTCAAGAAAAGGCAAAAAAAGTTATAAAGGCATGGGCTACAAAAGTGAAAGGCAAAATAACTGAGGAGAATGATTGGGAGGTATTAGGCCGTTTGGGTAAAAAAGGAAAAATTGAAATTAGTGAAGCGGGAAAACCAGAAATGCTCGTTTTCTGTCAAGTAATTCTTGTTGGAAAAACTCAATATGAAGTGATTGCAATGACACCAAAAGAGATTTACGACAAAGCCTTTGAGGGTATTTTTCTCGACTCCTTTAATTTTTTAAAATAGGGAAGTCCTTTTAAGATGACGATTTGTTGTTTACTGACCCCTATAATTAAAACCAAAATTATCTTCAAAAAAGACGCTATTCCAACCCGACCTTTAAGATTTTAATCATATGATTTGAATCCTTCAATTCTAAAAAGGGATATTTAATTTGGCTAAGAAAAAGACCATTTGGGTATGCTGGGGGCTTTTCTAGACAATCTTTTTCCAGATTTAAAATCTGCTCAAATTGCTTTAAAGTCATTTTACTACGACCGACTTCGAGTAAAAAGAAAACGCAAATCCGGACCATACCTCGAAGAAATCGATTGGCGGTGATGGTAAAGCGCAAACGCCCTTGTTCAGTATTAAAGAAGACCTCACAATTATTGATCAGACACAAAGTATTATTGTAGGAATCAGGTTGTTTGCATAACTGTTTAAAGTCTTTCGTTGCCAAGATAAGTGCCGCTGCTTTGTTCATTAGGTCAAAGTCTAATGCCAAATCTTCATAGAATGAGCTGTATCGAAAGAGGGTTGGGTCTTTTTTCCAATGAATAAAATAATCGTAGGTACGGTCTACTGCATCATGCCTACAATGCTGATTTTCCTTCACTTCGATGATCTCAAATACTGCGATGTCACGAGGCAAGCTTTTGTTCAGGCGAAATTTCAAGTCGAATAAGGGAGCTTTGTCAAGATTGAATTGAACGACATATTGACTGGCGTGAACACCGGCATCTGTGCGCCCGCAGCCATATACACTGATCTCTTTCTTGAAGAGCTTAGAGAGTGTTTTTTCTATGACTTCTTGAACCGTGTTAGGCGTACCTTTTTGTCTTTGCCAACCCCTGTAATTGGTTCCGTCGTATCCTAAATGTATGAAGTATCTCATCTGTTAATTGTCATAAGAGGTGACCTAGTTCTCGTAAATAAATATAATCGGCTCAATTCCGAGGTCATTCATTTTGACTATTGTGCTCATGTCATTTGATTATCTCTTGTAAATAATCACCTAAAAGGTCCTCTAAATTCTCATGTCCGTGCAGCTGGTCGTACTCTATATCCTGAGAGTAAAGTTGCGCCCGTTGTTGTTCTGATAACTTAAGGTTGAAAACAAAATCTTTGTATGCGTCATCTAAAAGCCCTGTTGGATTTACAATTGGCAAAGAACTAGAAACAATTGCGCCCGTTGCAACGGCATTAATTTCATTCAGCACATGAATGATTTCTGGAGCAAATACCCCAAATGAGGTTTCGTAAAATTCAGAAAAACCACCTCTTGTGACCGTCTGATTTAATTTTACGATCACATAAACCATCTTTTCAGGGCCGGTCATTTCTTGAACAGCCTGATACCATTGCGACCAACTTTTAGGATCAAAGTTAGCGTCCTCAATTTGTTGCTCTGCTGAGCTGTATAGCCGGCTAATTAATGCTCTGTTAGATAGTTTCTCCATTATCGTTCATTAAGATGGGCGTAAAATACGTAGAATCAATTTGCTAGGTTAGGTCTATTTTTTTAGCTCTATTGTAAATCGTTGATTTCGTTTCAATTTGAGATTATTTCAAGTACTTCGCCAACAAGCCATGAACCGATTGATTCAAGGATTCATTTGATATGGTCTTTATCTTATTTGGCTCTAGCTTTTGGCGTACACTTATTTCTACATTAATTAAAGGCTTTTCATCAGGTGGCTCTGGGAATATATTTTGTACCTCAAATAGTCTTCTTGTAACCGAAGCAACTTCATGGGCACCCTCAAAATCCCCTTCCTGCTCTAATAAGAAGGCCAAAGCAATTAAACCATAAGCATCTTCAGATGCAGGTTGCGCTTCTAACCTCAAAGTATAATACTTTGTAATCAATCTTCGTGCTTCTAAAAAATCGCCCGTTTCGGTTGAAACAAATGATTTATTAAAATGATCGATTGTAAACATACCAATGGCTCCTATAGACTCACTGATCGTCATGCTTTCAATATAGTATGCTTCTGCTTTTTCCATGTTTCCAATCAATCGCCACATCTCAGCATTCATATGTGCTCGTTTCATCATCCATTTTTGGTCACCAGAGCTTTCAGAAAGCTGAGCCAATTCAATACTAAGTTCGGCCAGCCGCGTTGTATCCAATGTCCTTTGTGCGTTTCTACACAGAGAAGACAAGGCGCCTCCTATAAGCGTATCGTTATTAACGGCACGACCATATTTCAAAACCTTATTGGCCAATTGTATAGATTCATCATCATTGCCTTCTTTAAATTGTTGATAAGCTTCCCTAAGCAATTCCTTATAATCTTGTTCTATATCCATGATAATATCTTCATGAACGCCCTCATTCGGTTCTTTATCAGAAGCGACAACTCCTTCTTCGTTTTCAGCGCTACAAGAAAATAGTAGTGCTACAATACCTAGTATATAGAATGTGTTTTTCATTATAAAAACTTTTATCGACGGTGCGTGTAAATTGCGTTTTAGGTTTTGTTAGATGGCGTTTTCCCACTATGAATGATGGTGAATTTTTTATTTTTTAATGTGATAAACCGTTTTTCATAATACAGAAAAGAAAGTTTACTTAATATGAATGTTGAAGCTATAATAGAACCATATATGCATATATTGTATAAAACAATATTTTCTACAGGACATATTGTATTCCAAAATGAAAAACAGAT
>CAJJCU010000161.1 GCA_905182775.1 uncultured Flavobacteriales bacterium | reverse complement strand
GAAAGTTTTTTGAGACCGTGCTTCGCGGGGTAGAGAATCTTTTTAAAGATTAATAAAATTTAAACAAGGTTAAAACTAGAGATATGGAATTTGATATACCTAAAGAAAACAGTTCAGACATCAAGGTGATTGGTGTAGGCGGCGGCGGTAGTAACGCTGTTAATCACATGTTCAATCAAGGAATTCAAGGTGTTGATTTTATTATCTGCAATACAGATAGACAGGCATTAGATATCTCTCCAGTTCCTTTCAAGATTCAGTTAGGAACCGAACTTACAGAAGGCCGAGGTGCAGGAATGATGCCTGAGGTAGGAGAGAACGCTGCCCTTGAGAACCTTGAAGATATTCGAGAATTGCTTAGTCAGAATACTAAAATGTTATTTGTTACCGCAGGTATGGGTGGAGGAACAGGTACCGGTGCTGGACCCGTGATCGCTCAAATAGCTAGAGATCTTGGAATTCTTACTGTAGGTATTGTTACTGTTCCGTTTAATTTTGAAGGAAAGAAACGTCGTTTGCAAGCCGAAGCAGGTTTGGAGCGCATGCGTCAAAATGTAGATAGCCTATTAATCATAAGCAATGAGCGCCTTCGAGACTTCGGTAAAAACATGGGGTTAACCGCAGCTTTTGCCCATGCAGATAATATATTAACGGTTGCTGCGAAAGGAATTGCAGAATTGATTTCAAGAACGGGTCTTATCAATACGGATTTTAATGATGTAAATACAGTTCTTAGAAATAGTGGCCATGCCATAATGGGTTCTGCTCAAGCTGATGGGGAAGATCGAGCGATGGAAGCTGTGACAACTGCCTTGGCCTCACCGCTACTAAATGACAATGACATTAATGGCGCTAATTACATCTTATTAAATATAAGCTATTGTTCTTCGAATGAAATTACAATGGATGAGATGGGAGAGATCACTGATTATGTTCAAGAAGAAGCTGGTGCTACAGCAGATGTTATCTTTGGCGTAGGTTGCGATGATTCCTTAGGAAATAAGATTTCAGTGACGATTATTGCAACTGGTTTTACAACAGCAGAAGACTTAATTGTCCCACTTGGGAAACCTGCGGAGCGTATCAATATAGAACTTGAAGATAGCAGCGCGAAAGAGATTAAGCAGCCCTTGTCTGGCCCTATTTCATCAGTTGTTACCGATGAGGCGCCGGCTGAAGATGAGCCATTTGTAAAGACCGTTGCCTCTTCTGTTGAGGAGAATACTGTTTCTTTAGAGGCTGATTCCATTTCAAGTGAAGCGTTACAAGAAGAGAAAGTGTTACTTGATTTAAGTGATGATGATAAAGCTGATGCAGCGACTCAAAATGATTCAAACCCAATTGCATGGGAGATCAGTGAAACAATTGTTAATGAAAGTCAAGAAGAACCTGCTCAAGACCTTTTCTCGTCTGACGATGTTGTGAAGCATCAGCTAGATGATGATGAAAGTATACATAAGCCAAGCGCAGAGGACCTTCAGAGAATGAGCCAGGACCGTGTTAGTAAAATACAGGAGCATACCTCGAAGCTAAAAAATGCAGAGGGTATTTCTGATTACGAACAGGAACCTGCATATAAGCGTAGGTCTCTTTTTCTCGACAACAGCAAGCCGAGTGAGCAGAAATCAAGTCGTTTTGGTTTATCTGAAGATGACAACGGTGGTTCTGATTTAAGTGACAATAGTTTTTTACATGACAACGTAGATTAATGAGTTTTTCAGATACAATAAACCAAGCCATCAAATCCGCAATGCTGGCTAAGGACAAGGTCCGTTTGTCGACGTTGCGAGATATTAAATCAAAGATTATGATGGAAGCTACTGCTGGCTCCGGAAATGATGTGGGTGATGATCTTGTCCTTAAAATATGCATGAAGCTCTATAAGCAAAGAAAAGAGACTTATACCCTTTATATAGAACAGGGTAGAGAGGACTTGGCTCAAGAAGAGCTGGAGCAAGCGGATATTATTGAGGAGTTTCTTCCAAAAATGCTCTCAGAGGATGAAATTCATGCTGAGGTGAAGTCAGTGGTCTTATCCTTAGGGGCATCTGGACCTCAAGATATGGGTAAATGTATGGGGGTTTTGACGAAAAAACTTGCTGGTAAGGCTGACGGAAAGCTTATTTCTGCCCTTGTTCGAAAAGAATTAACGAAATAAAGATTCGCCTATCCTACTATCCTACTATCGTTATTCCATGAGTTATGCTGTGACACGTTAGTTTTTTTTAGTTCTTGTAACTGTTTTAAGTCCTTGCTGGACTAAGTGTAACTACGCTTGAGCACCCCCGTAAACCCTTACTTATTAATAGTTGATCTCTTGTAAAAACCACTTTTGGTATATCTCTTGTTGCAATTTTATTGGATTGATGAGTCACCTTTGATCCAGCTACAAAAAATCGGTTTTATAGTAAATATTAACTCGACCCGACTTGTTATTTTTTTGAAAAGAACAAAAGAGTTCTTTTAATACGGTATAAATGTTAATTTTGTCTAATTAAAATATTCATTAGGGAACCATTAATATTCAATCGTAGTTGGCGGATATTCAATGGCTTGCGTTTTTTAGCAACCTCTTGCGTATTTTAATGTTTGATAAGTAGTAAAAAGTATTTTGTTCTCCCTTATTTTTGAACACTACCTAGTTGATAATTTCATACGTAGTGCTATCTCCAAATTTTTGAACACTATGCTTTATAATTTTAAATTAAAAAGTAGAATATGTTTAATTATCTCCATTTTCCAATTTTTCTAGTTTTATTTTCTGTCATAGGCTTCTTTGATTCTGCAGACGCACAGTCAAGTGAAACCCTAGATCAGAATCAAGATTCAGAAAGGCTTTCAATTAAATCCGTTGAGAAGCCATTACCTTCAAGAAATACTTCCTATGTTTTTAGTAATGATACTATTGAAAAGATGTTTTTAGAAAAGGTAAGATTACTATACATGGTGAAAGACTTAAAGTTAGATCTTCAAGCGATCGACAAATACATATTTTCTCAGGGTTACGAATCCATCATACCTGATACAAAGAAGTTACTTCTTTTTAATAAAAAATACTTTGACGCTTTGGCTCAAAAATACCTTGAACCTATGAGTGCAATTTTAAACCGTTTAAACGAGGCTTGTTTAGAAGCTTCTAAATCATAATTACTCCTTAATTTATAATATTATGAAAAAGTTATATTCAATTTTTACCACTTTACTTATACTTCTGACATCCTTAGGTAACCTAAATGCCCAAACAGAAGTTGCAAAGCATACTGTCGGTCCTATTAAAACGAGCCGTGTTGCAGTTAGTAATGATGTGGAATTAGTAAATAAGAGAACAGAGTTTTCTAAGACGGTTAGACACCCGAATGGTTCCTTTTCAAGGCATCAAAGTAGTTTCCCTGTGCATTACAAAGACAATAATAAGTGGGTTCCTATTAACACCCAAATTAAGCCAAGTGAATTAGGTCCTTACGCGTACTCCAATTTAACCAATACTTTTAAAACATATTTCCCTGAAAACCTAAGTAATGGTTTTCTAACGAAAATTAATGATAAACAAGTTCAGGATATGTTATTTGGTTCGTTTTATTCTTCCGAAGGTGAATCGGTATTCAGTTTCAACAATTCTACAGCCGCCTTCGGTGGTGATATAAATACAATATCATACTCCTTGTCATCAGATTTTAGGATTGATGTTAAAGTGAAAAATGCTGAACGTAAATTAGACTACGTTATTGAAACACCCAATTTTTTAAATCAATTTTCTGGTGAATTTTTTGTTATTGAAGAACAAATGAA
>CAJJCU010000160.1 GCA_905182775.1 uncultured Flavobacteriales bacterium | reverse complement strand
CATGTTTAATGAATACCAACAGGGAAGAACACCAAACCCTGATGTATTATGTAATAAAGAAATTAGATTTGATGTGTTTCTAAAGGCCGCAATGGACCTAGGCGCTGATTTTGTTGCTACGGGACACTATTGTCAGAAAAAAATGAATGCTGACAAAGAATGGGATTTAATTGCTGGTGCAGACCCCACAAAAGATCAATCTTATTTTTTATGCCAGATTTCTCAAAAACAATTGGCAAAAGCACTATTTCCTATTGGACACTTATTAAAAACAGAAGTTCGTGAATTGGCTGGGAAGATGGAGTTAGTAACGGCGGAGAAAAAAGATTCTCAAGGCCTTTGTTTTGTGGGTAAAATCAAGTTACCCGATTTTCTACAACAAAAACTAGCCTCCAAAGAAGGTCCCGTCATAGAAATCCCGAATGATATGGGGCAATACCACCGCTACAAAGAGATGACATTGGAGAATCTTGAGTTGGAAGCACTTTGCAAACCCTTTAGCTATCGCCTAACTGATGGTGTTCGTGTTAGTACACATCAAGGTGCGCATTTTTATACGATTGGCCAGAGAAAAGGCCTGCATATAGGAGGACGCCCATTACCGAGCTTTGTTATTGGAACAGACACAACGAATAACATTGTTTATTCTGGTCAAACTGATGACCACCCTGGCTTAAACCGTATCGCACTCAAGGTCGAGAAAGACAGTGTAAACTGGATCAGTAGGAGGTCAGATGTTGAAGATCAAGAATATGAAATACGTATCAGATACCGTCAAAACTTACAAAAAGGAAGATTGATTCAAAAGGAAGGTTCCATATATGTATTGTTTGAAGACAAACAAAAAGGAATCAGTCCAGGACAATTTGTTGCTTGGTATAATAAAGGGGTATTGGTTGGATCAGGAGTTATTGAATCCTAATTCATATTAAGAGAGAAAAGCAACGACTCATTCTCAACAGCAGACCTATCTTTTAAGGTATCCATTAGCGTTGCCACTTCATGAATATCAATTGTACTTTCTACTCCTAACTCGCGATGCTTAGACAATTTCATTTTTGCCTTTTTCACTCTATTTGTTCTCAAAGTCTGTACGTTACTCTTCATATTCGTTGTATATCTGAATACTTGAACGCAAATACTGTTCCAAGGTTTCAAATCTACAATCTAGATTGAATTTTTTATCTAATTACAAGAGACCTTCAAAAGTCTTAATACTTATATTTGAGCATGAAATATTTATTACCATTATTCATACACATCCTCATTGTAGGTTGCAATAATGACTCAAAAACGAAAGAGACAGAAGAAAACAGTAGCTTTAATTTTGACTCACAAAGCAAGACTGCCAATGTTAATGGATTCTTGCTCGACAGCACTGCCTATTATGTTGATTCAATTATCCGACAGTACATACAAACTTCTATAGGAACAGAGCCTTCAGAGGAATACACATACACCTTTCATAAGGCGCTTCTCAACAAAGACAAAGTTACCGATGCCATCATTTCAGTAAACAGGTTAGGGTTTGCAAAAGAAAAAGCAAAAGAAAATGGTTCGGAAAGGCAAGCAAAAAAAATGGCTTACATGGGACCATTTAACATTTTTATCTTTTATGATGGAAGAAGTAATTCGTTTTCCACCCCAATACCGGTGCCCTCCTCTCCTATTCTACCCTTAGACATTTCCTTTGAGCATATCTCTTCAAACCAGCACAAAGACCTCATTGTTGATTTTAGAATTAGGAATTCTAGCTTTAAAGAAGTGTACTTCCTTTTTAACAACAAACCCTTTAAGGTTTTTCAATGGAAGAACTTTGATGGATTAGGTGAGACAACCGAAGAGGCTTATACATTTACCTACCGACAAAGTCAAAGGGGAGATATAAAGGACATTATTGTAAACAAAGGGACAATAGAATCCTATCCAAAGGAAATTGATCCTTTCAAATACAAACCGACCATAAAAAATAGCAAAGAGGTACTCAAACGATTTTTCTATATTCGGGAAAAAGGGAAATATTTCTCAACTAAAAATTCCCGCGAACAGTAAGCACAAAGTTACGTCCTGGGGCAGATATATTGGAGGCAAAGCTCCTGTAATTGCGGTCCATTAGGTTTTCACAAGCCAGCTGAAGTGAAATATTCTTAGAAAAGGCATAGCCTATCCTTGTGTTTAACGTATACCAACTCGGCATCCCTAATCCTTCAAGTGCAAAAGCGTAATTGTCTTCACCAACCAAATTGTAGTCTTCATAACGTTTCCAGCCTGAGTAATTCATAAAGAGTTCTAAGGAAAGATTTTTCTTTACGTATTTGACACTCAGCTTACCAAATAAAGGAGGAATATGATCCAAAGGATAAGGAACAGAATCCGTTACAATCCGCCCGTAAGTATAATTGATACTTGTAAAAACCTCAAAATATTTTCCGATTTTACCTGTGAGCAAGCCCTCTATCCCTAAAACAAAAGCCTTATTCGCATTCGTTGTTGTAATTACAGAGCTATAAGTTCCATCGTAGAGTAGAGAGTCAACACCATCAATGCTTGCGCCTTGAACCGTCAATGCATTTGTCAAAATGGTACTGTAAACATTTGTAGAAAAATTGAGCTTCTTAAAAAGAATAAATTCAGAACCCAGCTCAAGGTTATAGGAATACTCTGGTTTTAAATCTGGATTGGGTACGATTACTTTTCCGGGAACAGATTCAAAAACCTTGGAGACATCGTCCACGTTTGGAGCTCGAAAACCGGTCGCGGCTGATAAAGTATAACGAATTGATTTTGAAGGCATATAAATCAGGCCTAAATTACCATTGACTGATGTATGTTTTTGCTCAATTGAATTATACGAAAATGGAAAAAATGTCTTGTCTTCAAAGAGTGCATTGAGCTGAACATAGGAGCCACGAACGCCAGTATTCAAAATCACTTTATCATTTATTTCATAATTATCTGTTATATATAAGGCGAATGTGGCCATATCAGAACCGCCATCAGGGTATCTCGTATCCAGATCAGAAACCTCTAGAGTATTAATATTCGTTGTAAAAGCCTTAGAGTCAACGAGATTGTAAAAGCCATCTAGGCCATACCTGATTTCATGTTTTAAAAACTGCTTTGCAAAATCAAAATTTAAGGTAAAGATATCCAAGGCTTCCTTTCTGCTTTTTAAGGAAAGGTCTTTGAAGCGCCGAACCATTCTACTCTCCTCAATTGCTTGGTAGGCAATAATAAGCTTTGATGCATCAAACAATTTATAAGCCTTTTCTAGCACCATCGTATATGATGACATGAATCTAAACTGGGGGCCGTAATACCATTCCGCATACTTCGCTACGCCATCATTCGTTTGGGTCAAGCGGTCATATCGGTCAATGTTTTCAGAATTGGACAATTGAAAATTCAGCTTATGGGTGACAAACTCATTTTGTTTAAATAAAAACTTCTGCAAGAGGTCATATTGAGCGTAAGCAGATCCAACTTGAAGATTAGGGTCAGCATTATTGAGCATTGAATCCACGCCATCAATTCTGGATACATACCAATTTCGTGCTCCAAAACCTTGCGAAAAATCACTTCGATTTGCACCTTGTCTCAAATCTCCAAAGTTTGAATACGTAAAAGAACTAAGGGAACCGAATTTTTTATTTGCAACAGATATGTGCGCATTACCGGAAAAACCACTTGCGGCGGAAAAATAGCGAGTATATCCATCTCCAAGAACCAACAGCTTTTCTTCATGACTCAATTTAGGGTCCTTAGTCTTAAAGCTCATCACCCCACCTATAGCATCAGAACCATACATAACAGATCCTGGACCGAAAACGACCTCTACCCTTTCCATGATCGAATTATCAAGGGTAATGATGTTTTGCAAATGTCCACCTCTATAAATGGCATTGTTCATCCGAACACCATCTACAACCATCAAAACTTTATTGGTTTCAAACCCTCTAATGATTGGGCTCCCTCCTCCCAATTGACTCTTTTGTACAAATACATTACCTGAGCTACCGATCAAATCAGCCATAGAAGACTGGTTTTGATTTTTGATCTCACTATTGCTGATTACGCGTATTTTCTGGAGAACATCTCGCTTCTTTTCAGACATTCTTGTCGCAGAGACCACTGTTTCATCTAGTGTATTCGCATTAGAATGCAAGGATACCTTAAAATCAAGATTCACAAGAGAATCATAAGAAATGGTCTTTGAAATATAATTCTCATGAACAAAAGAAACGCGCCAAGTAGAATCAGCCCATGTAAATAAGTTTGTTTGAAATTTACCCTTCTTGTTGGTGAAGTATTGTTCAAGCATTGACTCAGGCCCCATAGCGTGCGCTTCCTCTTGAGTATTCTGAGGTTCCCTCCAAGTATCCCCGTCTTTTAAGAGACCTTGACCATAGACAATGACATACACATCATAAACTGGAAAAAAGGACATTTCGTCGTATAAAAGTACTTTTCGCTGAGCGAAAGTATTCTCTGAGAAAAAAGAAATGAAAACGAAAAGAAAAGCTGCTATAAATACCTTAATCACTTTGCAAATTTATTAATTTTAAAGGGTCTACAACAAATTATGAGCCATAGATTCAAATCTTCCAAAACATATCGGTATTTCTCTATTTCTGCAAAAGAAAAACCAAAAAACTTATTAATTACGCTGCATGGGTATGGACAACTCGCAGAATTCTTTTTAAAGAAATTTAATGATTGCCCTAAGGATTATGACATCCTCGCCCCAGAAGGACCACATCGATTTTATAAAAGTGGCTATTCGGGCAGAGTTGGTGCATCTTGGATGACAAAAGAGGCCCGTGAAGATGATATTCAAGATAATTTGAAATGGCTCAATGAATGGCTTGTTTCTCATTTGCAGTCAAATACCTACGAAAAGATTGTACTACTGGGTTTTTCTCAAGGCGGTGCCACAGCAGCACGATGGTATTATAAAAACCCCTCTCTATTCAGCAATTTGATTCTTTGGGCATCCGTTTTCCCTCCCGATATTGAAAAACCAAGCGAAAAACCAAGGAAAAAAAGTTATTTCGTTGTAGGAGAAAACGATGCGTTTTTAAAAGAAGACTTACTCGATCAAGAAATCAAAAACTATCAAGGATTGGGATACCAAACAATCCTATTTGAAGGGAAGCATGATATAAAATCAGACACTTTAAATGAGCTCCTAAAAAAGCTATAAACCTTACTTTTCAGATTTGGCAACAATTGCAGCAACAGTTGCGTCACTCGTTACATTGATAACCGTTCTACACATATCTAGGATTCGATCAATTGGATAGATAATAACAATCCACATAGGGTTTAACCCAACCGAATTCAATACAAACATCAACATGATCAATCCTGCACTAGGAACTGCAGCGGAACCTATAGAAGCCAAAGTTGTAGTTGCAACAATCCCGAGCTGCTGTGACATACTTAAATCAACCCCATGAAACTGAGCTAAGAAAATAACAGCGACCGCTTGGTACAAAGAAGTACCATCCATATTTACGGTGGCTCCAATAGGAAGTACAAAATCACTTACTTTCTTTGGTACTTTCAAGCCATCTTGAACGCATTTAATCGTGACGGGAAGGGTCGCAGCACTAGAGCTTGTAGAAAACGCAAGGAATTGGGCAGGGCTCATTTTTTGATAGAACTCTCGGTAACCAAACTTAACTCCAAAAACACGCTGCATCAAAGGGTAAAAGACAAATAAGAGCAAGGACAAGCCCAGAAGAACAACCAAA
Organism: uncultured Flavobacteriales bacterium; assembly: GCA_905182775.1. Classification (GTDB taxonomy): domain Bacteria; phylum Bacteroidota; class Bacteroidia; order Flavobacteriales_D; family Crocinitomicaceae; genus UBA952. The sequence goes on along the minus strand of CAJJCU010000160.1, from coordinate 368 downwards.
GCATACAATCCTAAGGACTGAAATAAAGTAAACAACTCTGACGGTGAATCAGCAATTTTCGCGAGTACACCAGCCATCAAGCAAAAGACAAAGAATGGAGACAGCGCCATAATCATATTGACCATTTTAATAAAGACATCACCCATCGCATTAAAAAATAAATGAATCTGTTTAGAGCCCTCAGTCTGCATTAGGGACAATGCAATTCCGAAAAACAAAGCGAAGAAAATGACTTGCAACATGAGCTTGCTACTCGAAAAAGCTGCAATTAAATTTTCTGGAACCATATCAACTAATGGCTGTAAAGGACCATCCTTTCTTTTACTAGCAGATTCATTTTTAGACATCATTTTCTGGTAATCAGAACC
>CAJJCU010000159.1 GCA_905182775.1 uncultured Flavobacteriales bacterium | reverse complement strand
TGCTTCTATGACATTAATCAATATGTCCGGAACAACAGTATATACCGAGAATTTGAATTCAGGTACAGGTCAAAAAAACTTTGATGTAAATCTTGAATCGGGAGTTTATTTGATCAAGGTTGCAGATGCGACCCAACAATGGATTTCTCGAATTATTATTAAATAACAGACTATGAAAGTTACTTTTTTAGCTACTTTATTTATAGGGTTTTCTTTATTGTCTTCGTGCGGCTCTTCAGGGAGCGCAGGCAATAGAGCCGATGACTTGTGTTCTTGTGCCCAAGAATCAGGTATTGATTTTAATGGGATTACTTCTGAAAGAGATTTAGAAAGATTGGCTCGTAAAATGGAGCGTCTTCCGGAAAAGGATATGAAGAAGGCAGGGAAATGTGTTGTTGACGTTTTAAAAGGAATTCAAAAAGATGTCAAAGAAATGAATGATTCAGAAAAATCAGCTTATATCCGAAACTTTTCCAAAGCGTCAATTGACACGGATTGTGTTGTTGATGCCATGGAAGACTTCAAGTATGATGAATTTGAAAAATTGCTTGAGCTTGGGATCGATGAGCTTGAAGATGAATTAGTGAGAGATTAAATGCGCTAAGGTCATAGAATTCATATTAAATTAAGGAATCTATGTTCCGTACACTTTCAACATCAGGAGAAGGTTTCTATAAAGAAAAGGGCTCTAAATTCTTAGGCTATGCCTACCCTTGTTCTGGTACCGACCAAGTTAAAATCCATCTAGACAGACTTCGCAAAGAAAACCCGGGTTGTGTTCATGTATGCTACGCCTATTGTTTAGGAAGTAAAAAGGAAGCGTATCGCTATAGCGATGACGGAGAGCCATCCAACAGTGCAGGTGCGCCTATTTATGGCCAAATCAAATCCTTTGACCTTACGAATGTTCTTGTTGCCGTTGTTCGTTATTATGGGGGCACAAACTTGGGAGTAGGTGGGCTTATTAACGCCTATAGAACTGCAGCGAAAGAGGCCTTTGAAAATGCAAAAATCATTGAAGACGAGGATCGAAATCAAATTGAGGTACACTTTACTTATGAGGCAATGCCTTTTGTGATGAATGTGGTCAAGGCATCCGATTGTAAAATACTTGAGCAAGACTTTAATGAAAACCCAAAGCTTATACTGAGTATACCTGTTTCAAATTCGGAACTAATTCATGCGCTTGAAAAAATAGAGAGCGTCATGATTGACAATCTTTAGTTTAGTCATCGAATTCAGTGTTTTCAATTAAGAACTTCTGCATTTTAACAGCAAACCAAAGCCCATAAATCCCTAGCGTTATTATGGTCAAGAAGTATCCTACGAGGAACTTCCCAAGTAAGTCACTTCCCTCTCCTGTAAATTTAATTTTCCGGCCTTCTATTGTCGTGTTTGTTGCTTTCCACCTTTCTAATCTACAAATAGCCCAAGGCATTCCAATTCCCAATGTGAAAATAATTGTAACATAAGCAACTAGGATATTTACAAATAATCCCCAAACATCTTCATTGAACTTAAATTGTTTTTCCATAATCTTCTAATTAATTAAAACTTAATATGTAAATATAATAAATTCATAATCAGAATTTTACAATAGTTTAATGAGCGTTTATTTTAATAATCAAAAAATGTGTTTTTTGATTCAGGTAATGTAATTCCTTCTCTACGTTTAGACCATCAGGTAAATCCACCAAACGATATTAAAAATAGATAGGTAAGCCCAGTATCTTGTCATTCTTGTTTTTAGTCTTTCGACGGTAAAGCAAGCGAAAACAAAGGCGCCGTGTAAAACAATGAGTACAATAGGTAACATGCCAACATCTTTTATTGCTCCTATGGCTTTTGAAATATTCCCTTCCATTACGGCATCAAAATAATCTTTCATAATGATGGCTGGTGGGCCAAAAGTGATGATGATTAATACGATAAACATGACTAGGTTCACTAAAAAAGTGGACCCCATTGATTTAGAGTTTTCCATGAAATTAAATTTTAAAGTTTTTTGAAGATACTAAAATTATTAAAGACCCAATTCCTTTCTTTGCGCTGCATCTAAGGGTGCGGGTGCATCAATCATAGTGTCTCTTCCGCTGTTGTTCTTCGGGAACGCGATATAATCACGAATCGATTCTGACCCTCCCATGGTAGCTACCAATCGGTCTAGTCCAAAGGCCAATCCGCCGTGTGGAGGCGCTCCATATTCAAAGGCATTCATCAAAAACCCGAATTGCGCTTCGGCTTCTTCTTTTGTGAAACCAAGTAGGTCAAACATCCTTGATTGGAGTGCTTTGTCGTGAATACGAATCGATCCACCACCAAGTTCGACGCCGTTCATGGCCAAATCATAGGCATTCGCCCGAACCTTGCCTGGGTCTGTATTGATCAATCCGTGGTCTTCTGGTTTTGGAGAGGTAAAAGGATGGTGCATTGCATGATACCTTTCACTTTCTTCGTCCCATTCTAATAAAGGGAAATCCAATACCCAAAGTGGCTTAAAGACTTTAGGGTCTCTGAGTCCAAGGGTCGTTCCCATGTGCAGACGCAATTCATTGAGCTGTTTTCTTGTTTTGTTAAGGTCGCCACATAGGAGCAACAATAGGTCACCTGGTTTTGCCCCGCATTGGTCTAACCATGCTTTTCGCTCCTCATCAGAATAGAATTTATCTACTGAAGATTTGCTAGTACCATCTTCATTGTATTTGACATAGACCAATCCTCTTGCCCCAATTTGAGGACGTTTTACCCAATCTGTAAGGGCATCTAATTGCTTTCTTGAGTAGCTTGCACAGCCTGTTGCATTAATGGCCAATACAGATTCAACACTATCAAAAACAACAAACCCATTTCCCTGTGCTTTTTGAGTGAGGTCATTGAATTCCATTTCGAACCTAATGTCAGGTTTGTCAGAGCCATATTTTTCCATGGCTTCGGCATAAGTCATTCTTGGGAATTTCGCATCTAATTCAACGCCCCTAACCTCTCTAAACAAATGCTGGATCAATCCCTCAAAGGTTTGAAGGACGTCTTCTTGCTCTACAAAGGCCATCTCGCAGTCAATCTGCGTGAATTCTGGCTGCCTGTCTGCTCGCAAATCTTCATCTCTAAAGCATTTTACAATTTGATAGTAGCGGTCCATTCCGGAAACCATCAACAACTGCTTAAAGGTTTGAGGAGATTGTGGTAAGGCGTAAAACTCATTTTGGTTCATTCTACTCGGTACTACAAAATCACGAGCACCTTCAGGGGTTGATTTAATCAGGACAGGTGTTTCTACATCCATAAATTCTTGACCATCTAAATATTTTCGAGTTTCCAAAGAAACCTTATTACGAAGTCTTAATTTTTCTTGAACGGGACCTCTCCGCATGTCTAGATAGCGGTATTGCATGCGCAACTCGTCTCCACCATCTGTTTCGTCTTCAATCGTAAAAGGCGGGGTTTTGGCAGCATTTAAAATACTTAGCTGTGCTACTTCTATTTCTATATCACCCGTCGGCATCTTTTTGTTCTTGCTGCTTCGTTCAATTACCGCACCGTCAATTTGAATCACAAATTCTCTACCTAGTTTTCTTGCTTTTTGACACAAATCAGCATCTGTCTCCATATTAAAAACAAGTTGTGTGAGGCCGTAACGATCTCTAAGGTCAACGAAGGTCATTCCTCCCAAATCTCGTGATCTTTGGACCCAACCAGATAGGGTGACTTTAGTTCCAATATGTTCATTTCGGAGCGCTCCGCAAGTGTGTGTACGATACATAGTTCAAGTGTTGTAGCGGCAAAAATAAGAAACATAAACCGCTTCTAACTTTTTGATTCTATTTTTTGAGGCAATTAATGGAAATACAACAAATAATTTCAAGTACATTTGCACCAAATCTTATTTTAAAAAAATGGAAATTCACGAAATATTAGCCACTTTTGGTATTGAGAAAACCAATAATGGTGCTTCTACGGGAAGCGAATGGATTCAGACCAAAGGTGAAAAGATAGATTCTTACTCTCCTGTTGATGGATCTTTAATTGCGTCGGTTACGGCGGCACAAGAAGCAGATTACGAAAAAGTGATTGCTAAAGCTTCTGAAGCATACAAAGTTTGGAGAACAAAACCAGCACCACTAAGAGGTGAGATTGTTCGGCAGCTTGCAGAAAAATTAAGAGAAGTTAAAGAGCCTTTAGGTCAGTTGGTTTCCTTTGAAATGGGGAAATCATTGCAAGAAGGTTTGGGCGAGGTTCAGGAGATGATTGATATCTGTGATTTTGCAGTAGGTCTTTCAAGACAACTATACGGTTTGACAATGCACTCTGAGCGTCCTGGTCATAGAATGTACGAGCAGTACCACCCAAT
>CAJJCU010000158.1 GCA_905182775.1 uncultured Flavobacteriales bacterium | reverse complement strand
CTTGTCCAAAGTCACCAATATTGACACCAGTCAATACAACCTCTTTTACATCTGTTAAAGCAATTTTCTTAGCTTCCTTAATTGTATTTACGATACTTGCATTTCTGCTTTTACCTCTTGCCAAAGGGATGGTACAGAAGGTACAGAAATAATCGCAGCCATCTTGAATCTTTAAAAAGGATCTTGTACGGTCTCCCATAGAGTAGGATGGTATAAATTCTTTTGTTTTTTTGATATTATCAAAATGAACGATAGGTGTGTTGTTTTCGATACTGAGTTGGTCTAAGTGGTCTAGGACATTAAACTTTTCGTTTGCTCCCAAAACCATATCGACACCAGTTATCTGGCTTATTTCAATAGGTTTCAACTGTGCAAAACAGCCTACAATGATCACAAATGAATGTGGATTAATTCGTTTTGCTTTTCTGACCAGCTGCCTACATTTTTTATCTGCATTTTCAGTTACAGAACAGGTGTTTATAATATAAATATCCGGTTGCTCTTCGAAGGATACTTTGGCTATACCAGCATCTTCAAACAAGCGAGATAAGGTTGAAGTTTCAGAAAAATTCAACTTACATCCAAGGGTGTAAAAGGCGACTTTTTTATATTGATTCATAAGAATGTGTTTGCAAATTTAAGCGTTCAACTCATGTAAGCAAAAAAGTTGGTCATCTTATTGGTGTTTTCTAGAGAAAGTACCCTAGAATATCCGTAAATTTGCAGAAAATTAAATGCCATGAAGTTTGATATTGCGGTTATTGGAGGAGGGATTGTTGGCGCAGCAACTTTTTACAAACTCCAAAAAAGAAATCCAAATCTGGTTATCGCTCTATTTGAAAAAGAGGAAGCACTAGCGGAGCATCAAACGGGGCACAATTCAGGTGTGATCCATTCAGGCTTGTATTATACACCAGGCTCCTTAAAAGCTAAGAATTGCATTGAGGGTAGGCATGAGCTTGTTGCCTTTGCAAAAGAGTATGGTATAGATCATGATGTTTGTGGGAAAGTAGTTGTAGCTACCGAAGAAAAAGAGCTTCCGCATATGGAGCGAATTTTATCGATTGGCGCCGAAAATAAGATTGAAGGAATTGAAAGGATTACAGCGGATCAGGTCCGAGATATAGAACCACATGTCAAATCTATTGGTGGTATTTGGGTGCCTTGCACTGGGATTATAGATTTCGTTGGAGCGACCAAGAAAATGGTAGACTTAGCGCTGTCGATCAATAAAGACAGTAAGGTGTATACCGGATGTGAAGTTCAAGGTGTTGAGAAAAATGAAGGACACTCCTTACTAAATACAAGTAAAGGTAACTTTGAGGCCAATTACTTGGTCTTTTGTGCTGGTTTGCAAGCCGATCGATTGGCAAGGAAAGACGGTGTCGACTTAAAAGAAAAAGTTGTTGGGTTTAGAGGTGATTATTACGAATTAACTCCTCAAGCACATCACAAGGTCAAGAATCTAATTTACCCTGTACCGAATCCAGATTTTCCTTTTTTGGGTGTGCACTTTACTAGAATGACCAACGGGGAGATCGAATGTGGTCCTAATGCCGTTTTTACTTTTAAACGTGAGGGATATCAAAAGACTGATTTTTCATTGACTGATACGATGGATGCTTTGTCTTATAAAGGCACCTGGAAATTATTTTTCAACAATATGTCTTTTGGTATTAATGAGTACCGTCGTGCTTTTTCAAAACGTTTGTTTTTAAAAACACTTCAGCGTATGATACCATCACTTGAATCAGATGATCTTCGACCAGGAAGAGCAGGGGTGAGGGCGCTCCTTTTGTCCCAGGATGGGGACACGAGAGATGATTTTAGAATTGAGTATCATGGGAATTCTATCCATGTTTTGAATGCACCATCTCCTGCCGCGACGGCATCGTTGGCTATTGGTGATTATGTGTCAATCGAAGCAGAAAAGCAATTTTCATTAAAATAAACACGATATAAACAGGTTCAATGTTGATAATATTATTTGTATAAGATATGGGAGCGTTTAAAATAAATATAACTTTAATAAAAACAGCCTATGTTTGATGACGAAGAAGACGCAAGTGGCGAGAATTATTTAAAAGAAGATTTAGAGCGATTTGAGTCTTATTTAAAAGACAATGAAACTGTTTTTATAGACAGTGACCGTCTTGAAGCTATAATTGATCATTATTTGGTCAACGGCAATTACTCCAAAGCAAAAGCAGCAGCGGATATGGCTTTGGCTCATTTTTCTTATAACGGTTTGTTCTCATTACGAAAGGCTCAAGCATTAGGTGGACTGGGTAAATTAAATGAAGCTCTTGATGTTTTAAATAGTATCCAAACTTTCGGCATTCCTTCCTTTGAGTTTTTCTTAACCAAAGCATCTCTTTTTAGTCAGCTTAAGGATTCAAAGAATGCCATTAAAAATTATTCTCTCGCTATTGAAGAAGCGGAGGACGAAGATATTGACGATATCTATCTTGATATTGCTCTAGAGTATCAGAACCTTGGGAAATTTATTGAAGCTATAGGTATTTTAAAAACTGCAATTTCAGTCAATCCTCAAAACGAGGGAGCGTTGTATGAAATTGCATTTTGTTACGACCAGCTTGGTGATTACCAGCAAGCTATTGCTTGTTACTCTCAATTTATTGATGAAAACCCTTTTTCTTTTACGGCTTGGTATAATTTAGGAAATGCCCATAGTAAGCTTGAGGATTACGCTAAAGCGATTTGGTCCTATGATTATTCTTTATTGATTAATAAAGATTTCGGCCCTGCTCATTTCAATATGGCCAATGCATATTTATCTCAAGAGAAGTACTATAAAGCGATTGAGCATTTTAATGAATGTATGCGTATAGATGGCGATGATGCTTCTGCTTATTGCTATATAGGAGAGTGTTATGAGCAACTAAATGAGCTTGAATTATCAAAGCATAATTATAAAAGAAGTATTGAGCTCGCACCAATGCTTTCTGAAGCTTGGCTCGGATTGGGGATCATTGAAGACCTTGAAGGTCGAACCCGGGAGGGGATTATTTTAATTGAAAAGGCCTTAGAGTTTGAGCCAGATAATTCTGGTATTATGCACGTCCTTGCAGGTGCATATGAGAAAATAACGGAATACGAATTGGCAAAAGAATTTTATAAAAAATCACTTGAGATCAATCCACATGACGAGGAATGCTTGTCGGATTACATAGAACTGTTAACAGAAGAGTCTCCATCCCATGCTTTCGAAGTTTTACAAAACTTCATAGGAGAGCATAAAGAGAATAGTATTGCTGCGATTCTGAAAGTTAACCTTTACTGGTTAAGAGGTCAAAGAGAAGAAGCCTTACACTTGTTCTCTAAATGCTTGCAGGAAAATGATAAAAAAGCAAAATCTATTTTTGATATAAACCCTAATTTATTAGATGATCAGGATTTCTTAAACCTATCACAAGACTAAATCACATGAATTTTAATTTATCTTATATTCCGAAAAGATCGGAAAAACCTCGGCAACAAGGAGTTACCATGATGATGGACAAGGGTCTAAGCTTAAGAGAAGCGGAGGACTTTATTGAATCCTCAGGAGGGATTACCGACATCGTGAAATTTGGTTTTGGAACTGCGTTTGTTACGCAAAATCTAGAAGAGAAAATCAAGTTGTACAAATCAGCTGGAATACGGCCTTATTTCGGTGGGACCTTATTTGAGGCTTTTTATGCCCGTGGACAGTTTACTGAATTCATGAAGCTCTGCGCGAAATATGATCTAGACCTTGCTGAAATTTCTGATGGCTCTGTCATTATTCCGCATGACGAAAAATGCGAATTGATACGTAAAATGTCTAAAGAGTTCACGGTGATGTCTGAGGTAGGATCTAAAGATTCTGGCATTCTGATTTCTCCGGCTAAATGGATTCGTATGATGCAATCCGAGCTTGAAGCAGGTAGTTGGAAAGTTATAGCGGAAGGTCGTGAATCAGGTAACGTTGGTGTTTTTAGACCTAATGGGACGGCTCATACACTTTTAATTAATAGAATTATTGCTAAAATAAACCCAGCAGATATCCTTTGGGAAGCCCCTATAAAAAACCAGCAAGTTTGGTTCATTAAGTTATTTGGCGCTGAAGTTAACTTAGGGAACATTGCGGCTCATGACATGATTCCTCTAGAGTGTTTGAGGCTTGGTCTTAGAGGGGACACTTTCTTTGAATTCCTTCCTAAGGATTATGAGGACCGTTTAAAGCAGGTCAATGATGATACTGATATAGATGATCCCGAAGTCTAATTCGAGAAAAAAGGAACTTTTTATAGAGGAATCTACCTTAGTAGGTCATTCTTCAGCTATTTATTCCATTTCTATTGATGACAGTTATATTTACTCCGCGTCGGGAGACAAGTACGTCACGCGTTGGCATATTTCTAATGGGACTCAGGATAATTTTGCGATTAAGCTTGATCACGTTCCTTATTGTATTTCATGTGTTAGCGGAACATCGCATCTTGTTGTTGGTTTAAAGAACGGAAATGTCCACGTGATTGATACGGTATTGAAAAAGGAGTTAAGGTGTTTCAATCAGCATAAGTCTGCGGTTTTCTCTATGTCTTTTAACGAATCTCAGGGGCATTTTTATATGGGAGATGCAAACGGTTATTTATCTATTTGGGATACTTCATCATGGGAGCTTTTAATGATTTTAGATTTGAGCTGTGGTAAAATCAAGTCTTTTCATTTCTCACCAGAGGAAGGTTTATTGTTTGTTGCCAAGCAAAACGGTGAAATAGGGATTTTCGAGACAACATTCTATAATGAAATACTCTCTTTTAAAGCACATCAGGAAGGAGTCTCCTCTTTGAACTTTAATCCGGTCGATAAACTATTGACATCTGGGGGTAAGGATGCTTATATTCGGTTATGGGATTTGAAGGGGAATCTTAAAAAGGAGATTCCTGCACATAGGTATGTTGTATATGCGCTTGAACGCTTTAATAACCAACTTTCATTATCTGCGAGCCGTGATGGTTCAATTAAGATTTGGAAAGGGAATTATGAGGAAGTTCTTCAAAAAATCGATAAAACCAATATTGGCCATAACCATTCGGTAAATGAATTAATCGTATTGGATGAGACTACGTTTGTTTCTTGTAGTGATGACCGCCTTTTAAAGATTTTTAAATATCAGGGTTTAACATAATCCAATCTGAGCTTTCCTGAAAGTTTATATATTTCAAGATAAGTACTGATTTTAGTAAAAATAAACTCAAAATGTTGAAGCGATTGGTTTTGATAGGTATTCTTAAAGTTAATAAGATCAACAGAGTTTAAGGTCCCTAGGTTGTATCTTGTCTCAGCTAGCTCCCAAACCTTTTTTGCATAACTTAAATTTCGTGTTGACAGTTCGACAATCTCTACGCTGCCTTTATAGGAGTTAATTAAAGTACTTAGTGTGCTCGAAATCGAATTTTTCATTCGGTCATAAGTCATTTGACCAATCGACTCCTGTATTTTAGAGGTTTCAACAGCGCGTTTGTTTTTCCAATTATTAAATAGATTATACCTCAGGTTTACCCCTGCGTTATACATCGTTACTGCTGTGTTGATTTGCAGGTTCGGGTCATTTAAATCTCTAAACCAACTCTTTGAAGGAGTAAATCCTCCTTGAAGGCTTAAGGTAGGATATAAAAATGATTTCTGAAATGCTGTATTTGTGCGTTGTAATTCTAGTGCGATGTATTGGTTTTTTAGTTCTTGGTTAGAATTAGGCAGTGCAGCGCGTACTTCTTCAAAGTTGATCAGTGGGAAATTAATCGAAAGGGAATCACTTAAGTGTGGAAAACTTTGCATGTCTAGCTCTGAGTTCATGAGTAGGTAAAGGTTACGCAGGCTATTTTCATAGGATATTTGTTGCACGAGCGTGTTGATGCTATCACTGTAGTAGAGGTTTTTAAATTGAAGTTCCTCTAAAGAGGATCCAGTTCCAATATCTTGCTTTCGGTCATAGTATTTGTAGCGTTTTAAAGCATTACTTTTAAGAACCTCCAATACTGCCAGTCGGTCTCGCTGAACCACAGCAGAATAATAAGATTTCAAGACATCTAAAATCGTTGATTCAATCACCAATAACGCATTTCCATTACTTTGTTGCTCTAACTGTGCCAATCTGTTTTTTGAAATTCTGACCGCCATGCCACTAAACAGATTCATGTTTAGGGACAAGTTTGGGGATAAACTAGTGGATAATATGAGTCCGGGGGTAAATGTAAAAGGGTTGTTTGTGTTGTCTTGAATATTGGTATTCACTCCAACGTTTAAAGCGACTGTTGGGTAGAGACCAGCCTCACCCCAGGTGTTGTTCTTTTTACTTATAGCAGTTTGTGCTTTGCTAATTTGAACGGCATAATTTTTTTCGAG
>CAJJCU010000157.1 GCA_905182775.1 uncultured Flavobacteriales bacterium | reverse complement strand
ACTTGAGATTCCGTCCAATTTCATTCGGATTAGATTTTCCTCGGAAGGACAATCCATTTTGGTAATCTCAAATATCGTTTTTTTCATTCAATTTCGTTGGTTTTTGGACATTAACCACAACGAGGGGATAAACGTATTACGTTTATTTCCTAAGTTTGACAATCAAAGATACCCTAAATGTTTTACGCGAAAAAGAACGGTTTATGTTTTTTTAAACTTAGCATTAGCGGTTTTTTCAGAAGGTCTTCGCCCGTATGATTTTAGATGTTGCTTTTCAATATTGAGACCCAGGGCTAAACGTATTACGTTTAGCCAATTGGAGCGCTGGTTCGGTTTGGGTTTTGTCGCTCATAACTTATTTCTGTTTGAAAGCACCTCTTCAATTTTATTTAAACTGGTATTCTTAGCCTTTAATAGAATCAAGGTGTGGTAAATCAGATCGGCTACCTCATTCTTGAACAGCGTATCATCATCATCTTTAGCCTCGATTACCACCTCAACGGCTTCTTCACCCACTTTTTGAGCCACTTTATTAATTCCACGTTTGTAAAGTTGATTGGTGTATGATTCTGCATCGTCCTCATCAATTCTTTGATTAATAGTCCTTTCAAGTTCGTAGATAAAACCTTTTGAGGTTTCCTCCTTAAAGCATGAGGTGCTTCCTGTGTGACAAGTTGGACCTGATGGGGTGGCTTTAATTAAAATAGTATCCTTGTCACAGTCTATTTGGAGCGCATCAACCTTCAAAAAGTTGTTGGATGATTCCCCTTTTGTCCAAAGCCTTTTTTTACTTCTGCTGTAGAATGTTACCAGGCCTTCACTTTTTGTCTTCTCGTAAGCCTCTTTATTCATGTACCCGAGCATTAAAACTTGAAGGGTGGATGTATTTTGAATAATGACAGGAACAAGCCCATCGTTTTTATTGAAATCTATTTGCATCGTACGGGTATTTGATTTGTTTTTAAATAACTCTTTAGTTCTGGTATTGGAATTTCACCGTAGTGAAATATGCTTGCAGCGAGCCCTGCTGTTGCTTTCGTTGTATTGAATAGGACTTTGAAATCCTCCATTGAGCCTGCACCTCCCGAGGCAATTACGGGAATATTTATGGCTTCACTTACGGTATTTACGATGTCTAAAGCAAACCCTTTTTTTGTCCCATCATTATTCATGGACGTTAACAGTATTTCGCCGGCACCCAGACCAACGGCTGTCTTTGCCCAATCGATTGTTTTGAGTTTAGTTGGGGTGCGACCTCCGTTTATAAAAACCTGCCATTCGCCGTCCACGTATTTTGTGTCTATAGCCAAGACAACACATTGGCTACCAAAACGTGCTGCGATCTCTGTGATTAATTCGGGTCTTTTGATTGCGGATGAATTTATAGCGATTTTATCTGCGCCAGCAGCAATCACTTTGGCTGCATCTTCAATTGAGTTAATGCCGCCACCGACAGTAAATGGAAGGTCAATTTCTTTTGAGATTTCGCTAACAAGGGCATGCAAAGTTGCTCTTTTTTCAATCGTTGCGGTGATGTCGAGGAAAACAAGCTCATCCGCTCCTTGACACACATATTTCTTCGCCAATTCAATAGGGTCTCCGGCGTCCTTAATTCCTATGAAGTTGATTCCTTTTACAGTTCTTCCATTCTGGATGTCTAGACAGGGGATTATTCTTTTCTTTAACATAGCGCGCTCAGTTGTTTTAGTGTCACTTTACCTTCGTAAATTGCTTTACCTACAATGGCCCCTTCACATCCTAATGCACTGAGTTCATAAAGGTCTTCTATATTGGAAACGCCGCCACTTGCTATTAATTGAATCTTCGTATTTGAAATCAATTCTTTGTAGAGCGCTATAGAGGGCCCTGACAACATGCCATCTTTTGAAATATCTGTGCAAATGACAGATTTAATACCTTGTTTCTCATACTCTTGAATGAGATCTAAAACATCAATTTCCGTAGTTTTTAACCATCCATTGGTTGCGATTTTTCGATTCAGACAATCTGCCCCAAGAATGATTTTGTCCCCGCCATATTTTTGAATCCATGATTTAAAGAGTTCAGGTTTCTGCGCGGCAATACTTCCTCCAGTAATCTGTTGCGCACCCGATTCAAAAGCAATTTTCAAATCATTGTTTGATTTCAAGCCGCCGCCAAAATCAATCTTCAGGCTTGTTTTAGATGCAATGCGCTCTAGTGTTTTGTAGTTAACAATCCTTTTTGACTTGGCGCCGTCAAGATCTACGAGGTGCAGGTATTCTATTCCGTTGTCCTCAAATTCTTTTGCGACTTCTAAAGGGTTTTCGTTGTAGATTTTTTTCGTGCCGTAATCTCCCTTTGACAGTCGAACACATTTCCCATCTATAAGGTCTATTGCTGGAATGATTTTCATAGTTCTAAAAAGTTTTTTAATATTTTCTGTCCTATACCTGCAGATTTCTCTGGGTGAAATTGCGTGGCATAAAAGTTTTTTTTCTCTAACGAGGCGCTAAACGGAACGATATATTCACAAATAGCAGCAGTATCCTCCGACAATTCAGCATAATAGCTATGTACGAAATAGGTGTCGGCGTCGCTTTCTATTCCTTCGAATAATTCACCTTTAAACCTATTGATGTTATTCCAACCCATGTGAGGAACAAGATCCGTCTCTTCAAACCGAAGGACTTTATTTTTAAAAATACCGAGGCACCTTGTATTTCCTTCTTCACTTTCCGAGCACATGAGTTGAAGGCCAAGGCAAATACCTAAAACGGGTTGTTTAAGATTTAGAATAACTTGATCTAATCCCTTATTTTTTAGATAACGCATTGCCGATTTTGCCTCTCCAACTCCAGGGAATATAACTTTGTCTGCTTCAAGAAGTGTTGTTTTATCGTCAGTCACCACACAGTCGTACCCCAATCTCAATAGTGCATTTTCAACGGACTTGATATTCCCTGCGTTGTATTTAAGTATCGCGATCATAAGGTTCCTTTTGTACTTGGTATTGAATAATTTTCTGTTTGTTTGACTGCCATTTTTATTGCCCTTGCCAAAGCCTTAAAAATCGATTCAATTTTGTGGTGTTCGTTGGCGCCTGCTGCTTTAATATTGAGATTGCATTTTGCGCCATCACTGAACGATTTAAAAAAGTGCATAAACATTTCCGTTGGTACTTCACCAATCATTTCGCGTTTGAACTCCACATCCCAAACGAGCCATGGCCGCCCGCCAAAATCTATTGCCACCTGGGATAGACAGTCATCCATTGGTAATAAGTAGCCGTATCTTTCTATGCCTTTTTTCGACCCTAATGCATTAATGAAGGTTTCCCCTAATGTTATGGCAACATCTTCGATCGTGTGGTGCTCATCGATTTCTAAATCTCCTTGCACGTCAATACGCAGATCAATGCCACCGTGTTTTGAGATTTGTTCTAACATGTGGTCAAAGAAGCCAAGACCAGTCGAGATTTCTGAAGATCCTTTTCCATCTAAATTTATCTCGATTTCTATCTGCGTTTCATTCGTTTTCCTGATGCGTTTTGCGGTTCTTGGTTCGGCTTTAAGATATTGATAGATCTCTTGCCAATCTCGTGTGGCTAAAACAGCTCCTGATGTCTTTTTTTCTCCTATGAAAATACCTCTTGCATTTAAATTCGTTGCGAGCTCAAGATCAGAAGTGCGGTCTCCAATGACATAAGACTCGCTTAGGCAGTAATCTCCGTAGAGATATTCATTCAGTAAGCCTGTTCTTGGTTTTCTTGTCGGGGCGTTGTCTTTTGGAAAGCTTTTATCAATTAAAATATTGCTAAATACAATACCTTCATTTTTGAAAGCTTCAATGATTTTGTTTTGAGCGGGCCAGAATGTTTCTTCAGGGAAAGATTTTGTTCCAAGTCCATCTTGATTGGTGATCATAACGATTTCGTAATCGAGCTCTATCGCTATTTTGGATAGCCATTGAAAAACGCCGGGATAGAACTCAAGCTTTTCTAAGCTATCGAGTTGATAATCTACCGGGGGTTCTATAACTAGCGTGCCGTCGCGGTCTATAAATAATACTTTTTTCATTTTAAATTAATTTAAGGGCGTCAATTAATAATTGATTTTCATTGGCAGTGCCTACCGTAATTCTAATACAGTTTTTAAGCACATTATTCCTGTTCCTAACGATGATGTTTTTGTCCACTAATGCATTGTATATTTTGTCAGCATCTCGGCATTCAACCAAGAAAAAATTGGTGTCGGGAGGATATATCCTTATCACCAGACCCAAATTTTTCAATGCGTTGTAGAGCTTTACTTTGTTTACTAGTATTCGCTCTTTCTGGTTAAGAAATTCGCCACTATTTTTGAAAGCTTGAATTGCCGCATTTTGATTTAATGCGCTGATATTATAGGGTGGTTTAACCTTGTTGAGTAGGGCAATAAGGGCTGAATTCCCGAATGACATGCCTATACGAGCGGCCGCTAATCCCCATGCTTTACTCATGGTCTGGCTAACGATGAGGTTGGGGTAGGTGGCAATGAAGTTGGTAAAAGACTGTTTAGCACTGAAATTGATATAGGCTTCATCGATTAGTACAATCCCTTTAAAGTTTTCAATGATTCGAACAACAGTTTCGGGGCTTGGACAATTCCCCGTGGGGTTATTGGGGGCACAAATTAAAATGAGTTTTAATTTAGGGTCAGCTAAATAACTCTGTACAGATTCAAAGTCAATATCGAATGTATCATTGAGTGGTACTTTTATTAATTCAACGTCATTGATTCCGGCACTTACATCGTACATCCCGTATGTAGGAGCAAAGGTTAGCGCTTTATCAATAGAGGGATTACAAAAAATCCGAAAGAGTAGGTCAATAACTTCATCACTACCATTGCCGATAAAAATATTGTTTGCTCCAATACCATTGATTTTCGTTATTTCTTCTTTGAGCTCCTTTTGATAAGGATCTGGGTATCGATTCATTGTGCCGTAAGGGTTTTCATTGGCATCAAGGAATATGCCTTTTGCAGCTGTGAACTCATCTCTCGCACTCGAATAAGCCTTAAGCCGTTCTATATTGTTGCGTGTTATTTTATTTAATTCAAACATCCTTTAAACTTTTTAATCTCAGTGTTACTGCATTTTTGTGAGCGAAGAGCTCTTCCGCTAATGCCATTAATTCGATAGTTGGACCTATGTTCTGAATACCTTTGGCGGATAGCTTTTGAAAAGTGATCTTCTTAACGAAACTGTCATAGGAAACCCCACTATAGTTTCGAGCAAAACCATTCGTTGGTAGCGTATGATTTGTTCCACTGGCATAATCACCTGCGCTTTCGCAGCTATAATTGCCTAAGAAAACAGAGCCTGCATTTATGATTTTATCTGCGTAGTTATCTGTTTTCTCAGTAGCTATAATGAGGTGCTCTGGAGCATAGAAGTTACTGAGCTCAATACATTCTTCCATGCTGGAACATAAAATGGCCTTACTGTTTTTAAGTGCTTTTTCAGCAATTTCTTTTCTAGGAAGTAGGTCTAGCTGAATACTTAATTCTTTTTGGGTCTGTTCCAATACATTTTCGTCAGGACTTACTAAAATCACCTGACTATCTGGGCCATGTTCGGCCTGTGAGAGTAAGTCAGCAGCAACAAAGGCCGGATTGCATGTGGCATCTGCGATAATCAGAACCTCACTTGGGCCTGCAGGCATATCGATGGCAACCCCTTCCTGCTGAATGAGCTCTTTTGCTTTTGTTACGAATTGATTACCTGGCCCGAATATTTTATAAACCTTTGGGATGCTTGCTGTTCCATAAGCCAATGCCGCAATTCCTTGTGCGCCACCGATTTTATATATTTCGGTAATCCCAACCAATTTTGCGGTATAGAGAATCGCAGGGTTTATGTCGCCCTTTTTATCTGGAGGCGTGCACAGCACAATCTCTTTACAACCTGCCTGAACAGCAGGGATGCCCAACATTAAGATTGTTGAAAATAGAGGGGCAGATCCACCAGGGATATACAAGCCCACCTTTTCAATGCCGATGCTTTTGCGCCAGCAGACGACTCCTTCTGTAGTTTCAATAGGTTGAAGTGTTTCTTTTTGACTTAGGTGAAATTTTTCAATATTTGTCTTTGCTTCTTCAATGGCCTGCTTTAAATCATTACAAACCATATCCTGCGCGTTTAGAATTTCATTTTCTGACACACGGAGTTCATTAATTCTGACACCATCAAACTTTTCTGTGTAACTAAAAACAGCTTCGTCTCCATCTGTTTTTACACCTTCTAGAATTGCTTTAACGCTCTTTTCTAATTCATTTTTCTCAAAAATGGGTCTCGAACAGATTTGAAACCAATCTGCTCTATTGGGGAGGTTATATCTTTTCATTATAGTACGATTTTGTCTATGGGTGCAACTAAGATTCCTTCTGCGCCTGCTAGCTTCAGCTCATCAATCACCTCCCAGAATTTGTCTTCATCAATCACGGAGTGCAAGGAGCTCCAGCCCTCTTGGGCCAGGGGTAAAATAGTCGGTGATTTGAGTACGGGTAAAATAGCGCTCACTTCTTCAATCTTGTTGTTGGGTAAATTCATTAATATATATTTCGAGTTTTTTGCACGAAGGACGGCCTTAATTCTAAAAATCAACCGGTCTAGTATTTTTTGATTTTCAGTGCTTAAATCCATTGAGCTCGCGAGAACAGCTTCTGATGTGAGGACAACATCCGTTTCCTTTAATCCATTTTTGAATAGTGTAGACCCGGAGCTAACCACATCACAAACGCCATCGGCTAGCCCAATATTTGGCGCGATTTCAACAGAGCCTGATATGACGTGTATGTCTGTTTGGATGTTTTTCTCTGCGAAGTATTTACTGACAGTATTAGGGTAGGACGTCGCGATCTTTTTTCCACTGAAATAGGAGGGACCTTCGGTTTTGATCTCCTTTGGTATAGCGAGTGATACCCGACATTTAGAGAACCCGAGTTTTTCTAGGACCCGGACTTTCTTGTTTTTTTCGACCAATAAGTTTTCGCCTACAATCGCTATATCCACCACACCATCTTCTAGGTATTGTGGTATATCAGCATTCCTGAGATAAAGGATTTCGATGGGAAAATTTGGGACATTGACTTTAAGCTGGTCTTTCCCGTTATCAATCTTAATGCCACAAGATTTAAGGAGCTTTAGCGAATCTTCATTTAGTCTTCCGCTTTTTTGAATTGCAATTTTTAGTTTACTCATTTGTTTTTGAAATGCGCCTGAGTAAACTGATGAGAAACAAAAAACCCGTCTGATTACTCAGACGGGTTTATAATATTTTGTGCTTTAGTTAGAACATATCATTAACTCCTCGCCTGATAGCAAGTATGAAAATGATGATGATGTAATTGACTAAAGTTCATTGTTTTTTGTTTTACGAAACAAATGTAGTTAATTTTTTTCCAAAGAAACAAATTGGATTTTTTCTTTATAACGTTTCAGTTAAAGTAAGTAGAAGCGGTTTGGTAGGCAAGGGCTGTTTGCTTTAGCTCTTGTTGTATCACGTTTATTTTAATCTTAGTGCATGCAACCCATGTAAATCATACTTGATTTAATATATGCACTGGGAATAAATTCTTTTACTTTCTTTAAAAGGCTTTTAATCTTTTGGTCATAGTTGGTGTTGCTGGCAACTACAACGATGTAATATCCTTCAGAGAATCCTTGAAATCCATTTGACCATTCAATACTGACATAATCACCGTCATCATACCTTCCTCTTGGAACGTAACAAGGATATTCCCATCCGTCTTCTTCACATACGGTTTTCCCCCATGACAATCCTAATTTGTTATCACCTTCCAAAAGCCCTCTTAAGTCAAGCTTCAAAGTTAAATCTTCAGAAATAGAGTTCGCCTTTTTTAAAGCAGAAGAATAGTCTTTTGTTGAAGAGACAATCAGAAAATATTTTTTAATTTCTTGACTAAAATTTTCCTCTTGTCCAAAGCTAATATTAAAAAGCAAAAGAAATAAAATAGGAAGGAATAAGTATTTCATGTTTCAGAAGTTATGTTTTACGTTGCGTCTAAACTAAGTTATTCAATTTAGTTTAGACTGTGTTGGCAAATCGTTATTACCATAACAATTCAGATTCGTTTTCTGAATTCCAATATGTGCCA
>CAJJCU010000156.1 GCA_905182775.1 uncultured Flavobacteriales bacterium | reverse complement strand
CACCGAGAAAAGTGCGAACAGTTGACTCTCTAGAATGAATGAGCAACTTATAAAAAAGTTGCTAGATCGAAAAGAATCCGGAGCATTTCGCGAGCTTTTCGTTCCAGATCTTGAAAAGGATTTTTTTTCCAATGATTATCTTGGCTTGGCCAGAAAAAACGAATCTTCAAATACTCTAAATAAGGGGGCTACAGGCTCTCGTTTGTTGTCAGGAAATTCCATAGAAGCAGAAGATTGTGAGCATTTTTTAGCGGCACACTTTCAGTCACCCGCTTCATTGGTCTTTAATTCTGGTTACGCTGCAAATTTGGGACTCTTGTCTTCTGTTTTACAGCGTGGAGATGCTGTTTTTTATGATCAATATATTCATGCAAGCTCAAGAGATGGGATTCGCCTTTCTTACGCTGACTCTATTGCTTTTAAGCATAATGATTGCGAGGATTTACAAAAGAAGCTCAATAAAAGTAAATCGAAGACCAATTATGTACTTGTAGAGTCGTTATACTCTATGGATGGTGATTTTTCTCCTTTGAAAAGACTCGTTGAGATTTGCGAGGCTTGTAATGCCTATTTAATTGTGGATGAGGCTCATACAGGTGGTGTTTTTGGAGCGCTTGGCCGTGGATTAGTCTATGAGGAAGGCCTTACTTCTCGTGTTTTTGCTCGAATAATAACTTTTGGAAAGGGGTTCGGCTACCATGGAGCAGTTGTTTTAGGAACGCTCTCGCTAAAAGAATATTTGATTAATTTTTCTCGGTCTTTTATTTATTCTACTGCAATGCCTTCAGGAGATTACACTAAAATAAAAGCTCTGGTTGGCGGTCAAAGTATCGCTCAAAATCAAAAGGAATTAGAAAAGAATATTGCGTTTTTCAGGAAACTAAATACCCGACTTGATTTTTTATCGGACACAAAATCACCTATTCAAATATTAGAGTTTTTCGAACCGAGATCACTTCAAGAAGTTGTTTTGAAAATTAAGTCTAAAGGTATTTATACAAAAAGCATTTTGCCGCCAACGGTCCCTGTGGGAAAGGCAAGATTAAGAATATGTATTCATTCCTATAACACTGAAGAAGATATAGTACTTCTTTCTAATGCGCTAAAATAACTCAATTAATTCTTATCCTCCGAAATCGTCGAATCTTACATTTTCATCAGGAACACCCCAATCATCGCACATTTTTATTACCGCTTGATTCATCAAAGGAGGACCACAGAAATAGACTTCTAAGTCTTCTGGAGCCTCATGTTTTTCAAGGTATTGATCCATCACAACTTGGTGTACAAAACCACTGAAACCATCGCCATTAGGATCGTCACAATTTTCTTTATTAACCCAATTATCTTCAGGTAATGCATCGGAAAGCACTAAGAAGAATTTGAAATTTGGAAATTCTTTTTCCAAATCTCTAAAGTAATGGATATAAAATAATTCGGCTCTTGAACGACCACCATACCAATAGGTGACTTTTCTTCCTGTCTGAAGGGTCTTGAAGAGTTCATATAAATGTGATCGCATTGGTGCCATACCCGCGCCACCACCGATGTAAAGCATTTCGGCATCAGATTCATTG
The DNA here is from genome assembly GCA_905182775.1 of uncultured Flavobacteriales bacterium. Taxonomy (GTDB): domain Bacteria; phylum Bacteroidota; class Bacteroidia; order Flavobacteriales_D; family Crocinitomicaceae; genus UBA952. The sequence goes on along the minus strand of CAJJCU010000156.1, from coordinate 31,876 downwards.
ATAAAGAATTCACCGTAAGGTCCTGAAATAGTAACCTCGTCTCCTTCTTTAAGTCCGAATATGTAGGAAGATGCTATTCCTGGGTTGATATCTGCCCAGGTGTCTTTAGCGCGATCCCATGGTGGAGCTGCAACCCTAACATTAAGCATGATTTTTCTTCCTTCTGCTGGATAAGACGCCATTGAATAGGCCCGTATAACCTCTTCATTATTTTTCATAACGAGGTCTCTTATCGCAAATTTACCTTCAGACCAATCTTTTTCGAATTTCTTTGGTTCCCCTGGGTGATCTTGAGGATGCGCTGTAATATCCATTTCAGAAAACTTAACTTCTGTTTCGGGAATATTAATTTGAATATAACCACCGGCTTTGTAATTCATGTCTTCTGGAATTTCAACAATGAATTCTTTAATGTAGGTAGCGACATTATAGTTTGACGAAACTTTAGCTTTCCATTCTTTAATACCAAGTACTTCCTCTTCAATATGAATTTTCATATTTTCCTTTACTTTAACTTGACATCCAAGTCTATGGTTAGAGGCAATTTCTTTTCTCGAGAAATGAGGAGCTTCAGTTGGGAGGATTTCGCCGCCACCTTCATTGACTTGACATATACATTGAACGCAAGTTCCACCGCCTCCGCATGCGGATGGTAAAAAGATACCTGAACTTCCAAGTGTACTGAGTAAGGTGCCACCACCATCTACTTCTAGCATTCTCTCGCCATTATTAATATCAATCACCAATTTTCCTTTAGGTGAAATTTTAGCCTTTACAAACAATAGCATTGAGGTCAATAATAAAATGACCGTTAGAAATGCAATTAAGGTTATGATCAGAATTGTTCCCATAATGATTAGTTAATGTTATTTTCTTTGTTTGTGTCAATCATAGTTGTTACAGTTTCAACATCCTCAGTTGGAGCTTCTTTACCGTATTTAATACCCATAAAACTCATGAAAGCCATACCCATAAGTCCTGTTACAATAAATGTTATTCCCAATCCTCTTAATGGTCCTGGGACATTTGAATAACGCAACTTCTCACGTATTGCAGCAATAGCAACAATAGCAATAAACCATCCCACTCCTGAGCCTAATGAAAATGCTGTTGCATCTAAGATCGTTGAGTATTGTCTTTCTTGCATAAACAATGCGCCACCTAAAATGGAACAGTTTACTGCAATTAGTGGCAAGAAAATACCAAGCGCACCATATAGGGCAGGTGCAAATTTCTCAACTAACATTTCAACCAATTGAACGATTGACGCAACAACCGCTATATACATGATAAACGATAGAAAGCTTAAGTCTAATTCAGCATATTCTTCGCCTAACCAGGATAGCGCGCCTTCCTTAAGGACGTAATTCTCAAGTAGAAAATTAACCGGTACCGTAACTGTTAAAACAAAAATAACAGCTGCTCCTAAGCCCACTGCAGTTTTTACGGTTTTAGAAACCGCCAGGTAGGAGCACATCCCGAGAAAGTATGCGAAAATCATGTTCTCGGAAAAAATAGCTTTTACAAATATATCAAGAGTACTTTCCATTGTTCTTTTTTTTAATGTTCTTCAATTAACGCTTTATTTCTAGAGCGTTGAACCCAAATAATAATACCTACAATGATCAAGGCCATTGGAGGCAGAATCATAAGGTTGTTGTTTTGATAGCCTAATTCATACAATCCTGACTCTTCTCCCGGTAGCGGGTTTCCGAAAATTGGAATACCCATTAGGGTACCTGATCCAAAGAGTTCTCTGAACACAGCAACAATAATAAGGATAGCGCCATAACCTACTCCGTTTCCAAATCCATCAAGGATTGAAGGCCAAGGCTTGTTCGCCATGGCGAATGCCTCAAGGCGACCCATGATGATACAATTGGTAATAATTAGTCCGACAAAAACCGATAGCTTCTCTGAAAGATCAGGGAGGTAGGCAGCCAATACTTGGTCAACGATAATCACCAAAGAAGCAACAATCAAGAGTTGAACAATAATTCTAATCCTAGACGGAATTAAATTTCTTAAGAGAGAAACAATCCAGTTCCCCATTATGATGACAAAAAGTACAGACATCGACATGACAATAGCCTGATTTACTTGAACTGTAATTGCCAATGCTGAACAGATACCTAATACCTGAATAGTTACGGGGTTGTTATCCGTTAATGGATCCGTAATGAGCTTTTTATTCTTCTTCGAAAATAGAGGCTCTGAAGATTTTTTTTCAGTACTCATGTTATTTAGTGTTTAGGTTCTTAAAATAGTTCGAGTATATTGCGAGACTTCGATTGACCATTTCTTCTACACCTTTTGATGTAATGGTTCCTCCGGTTATACCGTCAATTTTACTTGGGTCGGTCGAACCTGAGTTGTCTTTTACAACTTCATATTTCTTAAAATTTCTTGAAGCATCACTAATCATAGAAGCTTTCCATCGATCCATAAAGAATGGCTTGTTTATTTCAGCTCCTAGACCTGGTGTCTCTGTCTTGTGCGCAAAGGATACACCTGCTACAGTTCTCATATCTTCTTTAAGACAAATGTAGCCCCATATTGGTCCCCAAAGCCCTTTACCTACGACAGGTATGATATATCGAGAGGCACCTGTTTTATCTTTAGCAATAAATAACGGGAACCTTTTGTCTTTCGTTTCGAGTGTTTTGTCTCGGTATTCCTTTTTGATGTCAATTTCAAAAGCTTCCTTGCCTTTTCCTATTTCAGTGCCACTATTATTTAAAACAATAGCGTCGTCAAGGTTTACATATTTTGGAAACTCTTTTTCTGCATTCGAGCGGTCAATTCCTACTGCTTCTACATCCATCATTGCAGAGAGTATATCGATTTGTTTCTTTACCCGAACGTTTTGCTCTTTGAGTGGCTTTAAACCTTCAGCTAGAGAAGCAAGAATAATACCTAGTACGACGACAAGTACAATCGCAAACCCAAACGTAAATCCATTCGATTCTTTATTAAGTGCCATATTATGCTGTTTTTAATCTTTTAAGTCTTCTATTGATGTTCGCTTGAACTATATAATGGTCAATAATAGGTGCCATAATATTCATAAAGAGTATCGCGAGGAATACACCTTCTGGATATGCGGGGTTGAGAACACGAATCATGATGGCTAAGAAGCCTCCTAGAAATCCGTAGATGATTTTGCCTAATGCAGTTTGCGATGCTGTTACAGGGTCAGTAGCCATAAATATAGCACCGAACGCAAAACCTCCAATAATTAAGTGATAGTAGGCGGGTAAGTCTAAATAAGGATTACCTCCTAAAGCATTTAGTAAAAGCCCCATAATAAATCCTCCAGCAAAAAAGGAGAGTATGATCCTTAGTGAACCAACTCCTGTTATGACAAGAATTAAAGCACCAAGAAGGCATGCCATTGTTGATGTTTCTCCTATCGATCCTGGAATCATTCCCGCAAAAGATTCCCAAGCGGTATATTCACTAGAGAAATTTTGAACAGCCTCATTTGATTGGACTACTTCTCCAGCTACAGTGGCTTTGTCAGACATAAAAGACGCCAGATCACCGAGTGCAGTCGCTCCTGAGAAACCATCTAAGCCTTCAGGGTTTGTAGCCATTTTATCTCCTAAACCTGACATCCAAACTTTATCTCCGGACATAGATGTTGGATAGGCAAAAAATAAGAAAGCTCTTGCAGTTAAGGCGATATTGACTACGTTCATCCCCGTTCCACCGAAAATTTCTTTTCCAATAATAACGGCAAAGGCAGTAGCTAAACCTACCATCCACAATGGAACATCAGCAGGCATTGTCAATGGAATTAGCATTCCTGAAACTAGAAAACCTTCGTGTAGCGAGTGTCCGCGAATCATTCCGAACATAAATTCGATGGTTAACCCGACACCATAAGAGACAACTATTACTGGAAGAACAATCGTAAGTCCTGTAAGGAATTTAGCCATCATTTCAGTGAAGTAGGGCAGGTTTCTATTGCCTTCTTGAACCGCCATTTCCCAATGCCCAGTATTATAAATACCAAAAATCAAACACGGGATTAAGGCCAGAACTACGGTCATCATAGTTCTTTTAAGGTCAACACCATCGCGTATGTGTGTTCCTTTTGTCGTTACGATCTTTGGCGTAAAAGCAAAAGTAGCAAGGGTTTCAAATAATGGATTCCATTTTTCGTATTTTCCACCTTTGATAAAGTGGGGCTCCATTTTGTGTAAATATTTCTCTAAAAATTTCACTGTTTCAGTATTAAGGTTACATACATTCGCTAGCAATAAGGTCTAGCCCCTGTCTAATTTTATCTTGAATATTGATTTTTGTTGTACAAACATACTCGCACAATGCAAAATCTTCTGGTGCCACTTCATAGATGCCGAGGTTTTCCATACTGTCAATATCCTCAGTAATCGCTGCTTTTGTCAATTGAACTGGTAGGATGTCAAATGGAAACACGCGCTCTAATTCGCCCGTTACTACAAACGCTCTTTCTTCTCCATTGGTATTTGTATCCAATCGGAACTTCTTGCTTTTGGGTAAAAGGAAGGTTGGAAACAATCTTGAGTTTGAAAATTTATCAAACCCATGACCTAACCATCCTGTAGTTAAAAAGAACTTGTACTCATCTCCTTCAGGTATCACCGTGATTTGATTGGCGTAATGACCAATATAGTCTGTCAGCTCTTTTTTATCTCCAGTTAGTACATTTCCCGAGATATATCTAACGTTTTCGCCTTCAATTGTATTGTCAACGAGACTACTTATTGTTGTGCCTTTGACTATTTTTAGATAGGTCGTTGTATGAACCTCTGAACCAGTTAAAGCTATTTTCCTCGTTGGATCTACGGTTCCAGTATTTAAAAATTTACCTATCGCAGCTACTTCTTGAATGTTTAAAGTCCAAACAAATTCGCCTTTGTTTACCGGATCGATATGATGGATTTGAGTTCCAACATTTCCAACGGGATGTACACCTTCAAATGTATGATGCGTTACTGCATTTAGTTTAGAAAACACCGAATTAGGCTTGCTGCTTAAATGAACTTTACCATCCATCAAAATATTTAATGCTTCAAACCCTACTTGCAAAGATTCCATGTCTTCATTTAATACAAAGTCATAGTCCGGAGCAAGCGGCGCAGAATCAAATGATGAGACAAAAAGTCCTTTAGCTTCATTATCAGGGTCTGCTATAATGTCAAGTGGTCTTTGTTTCATTGATGACCAAAATCCAGCTTCTAAAAGAAGGTTTTTGATTTCTTCACTTGAATACTCTGAGATTTTTTTAAGGTCGAATTTCTTTGCTGTTTGTTTGCTATCTGTGGCAATAAGAATATTTGTGATTCTTCTTTTCTCACCTCGAACAATTTGTTGAACAGTTCCGCTGACGGGACTTACAAACTTGATGCTTTCTTTCTTTTTATCAAAGAATAAGATGTCTCCTACTGAAACGGTGTCTCCCTCTTTGACAACCATCTTTGGTATTAAACCATGAAAATCAAGTGGTGAAACCGCAACGATTCCAGTCACAGAGACTTCTCTTATTTCTTTTGTCGCTTCTCCTACTAGTCTGATATCTAGACCTTTTCGAATACTGATTGTATTGGACATGAAATTTGCAATTATAATTAGACATCAAAATTACGAATTTAGCAATCGTAGTAAGGTGTTGAGAATATAATTTATACGCGTAAATATTAATTTAGAACGGTTCTAAATAAAAAACACCTACTGAAACAAGGTATTTAAAAAGCGGTTCTTATTGTTGCTTTATGTTTTTAGTCAATATAGTTTCTCATGTTGTAGTCATCTTGAAGAAATGTTTGCGCAATTTTGGCTAAAATGTCAAATGCTTATGGATAATTGAAAAGAATAGAATAACTTTAGTTCATGACTTACACGAAAACTCTAGGAATTGAAATTGTTGTTTCTAATTGGTATCGAGAAGATCTATCAAACGAAGCAAACTCTAATTATTTTTATAATTATGAAATTATCATAACAAATCGTTTGTCTGTTCCCGTTCAGTTATTGACTCGAGAATGGCATGTTGTGCATTTGCTGCATGGAACATCTACCATTAGTGGTGAGGGAGTTGTTGGAGAAAAGCCTGTTCTTTTACCTGGGGAAGAGTTTAAATATGTTAGTGGATGTGAGCTGATTAATTCAATGGGGATGATGTACGGTAAGTTTTTCTTTAAAAATCTTGACCTCGAAGAAATTATTTATGCTGAAATCCCAACATTCAATCTAGTTTACCCTGATTTATTGAATTAATAGCGAAGCTGAATTACTTTTTTGGTTTCAAAAAAGGGTTCGCTAAATATTTTATCTAATTCGTGAACCTGACAATTTAGCTTTATTTTATGTAGCTCGTCGTCAAAATCCCCCCCTTTTAAATATAGAATCTCTTTAAAGTTTTTATTTCCAAATCGTGTAAGATGATTTGTGAGTTTCATGAAGTTCGGCATGTTTGTTACGGCGCGACTTATCAAATAATTATAATCTCCCTTGTGGTCTTCTACCCTCGAATGGACAGTCTGGATGTTTTTTAATCCTAGAACACCAGCAATTTCATTGATCACTTTTAGCTTTTTGCCGATAGAGTCTAATAACACAAAGGAGCAATTCGGGTAGGCTATCGCAAGGGGTACCCCAGGGAAACCTCCTCCTGTACCGATATCTAACAGATGACTTCCTTTAGGGAATGAGATGCATTTTGCAAGGGCTAGGGAGTGAAGCACATGTCTTTCGCGGAAGTTTTCCATGTCCTTTCTTGATATAACATTGATTTTAGAATTCCATTCATTATAGAGCGGAGTGAGTTGGTCTAGTTGCTCATGTTGTAAGGATGTAAAGTCGGGAAAATAATATCTGATTAGATCCATTTAAATGGAGTCTTTTGTCTTTTCTGCCATACCTGATAAAAAGTCTCGAGCTCTAAACAGCTGTGCTTTAACTGTTCCTAATGGTAGGTTTAGTTCTGTTGAGATCTCCTCATAGCTGAGCTCCTGAAAATACCGCATTTCAACCAAGTCTCTATATTTTGGTTTTAGCTTGCTAACAAGCAGTCGCATGTGAACAACACGTTGATCCTGGATGTAAGTTTCTTCGGGGTTTAAAGTGTTTGATTTAGCATCAATCCTCAAGATATCTCCATTTTCTGTTTTGACACCGGTATCCATTGAAGTTACTTTGATCCGTTTTTTTCGAATAAAATCGATACAATTATTAGAAGCAATTTTAAATAACCATGTGCTAAACGCAAAGCTTGGCGAGTATTGTGGCAATCGGTTGAATGCTTTTCCAAATGCTTCAATTGTTAGATCGTCGGCATCATCGGTATTCTTTACCATTTTAAGCATCATGTAATAAATGGACTCTCGATACCGTCCCATGAGGTCAGCATATGCAGACTGGTCTCCTTTAATAGCGGATTCGACCAATGTCAAGTCGTGCTTCGCTTTATCCGATAAATGATCCTTGTTTACCATGTGCCCTTCTTTTTATTTTTTGCTATTGCAAACATCACAGGTATAAACAATGCATAAAACAAGTCCCAAAATGGAAAGAATAATGCAAACCTTTTTTCCTGTAACTTATTGAGACAACGTCCTTGAATCCACCACTTTAGTACGTAAAAAGCGGCCATAATAGAACAGATTATAAGGCTGTTAGTCCCCAACAGAACCAAAGAAACAAAAGAAAACCAAGTCAGAATCAATGACACAGGGTAGATTGCTAACAATAGTTTTTTAATAAACTTATATTTTACAGATGTAGTGTAGTGTCTTGCTTTTTGATTGATCCAATCTGATAGCCTCTCTTTTGATGGTGATTCCATAAAGGTTTCAGGGTCAATTTGGATCGAATAATTATTCTTTTTAGCCGCTTCTTGAATAAATAGGTCATCATCTCCTGACTCAATGGAATAATGAGATTTAAAGCCATTAACAGCAAAAAATGTGGTTTTGCTATAGGCTAAATTTCTTCCTACGCCCATGTATGGTCTTTTATTCAGGGCCAGAGATAAATAGCTCACACCTATCCAAGCGGTATCAAAACGTATGAGTTTATTCAGAAAGCCCTTGGTCTTAGTCATTGGACCATAACCAAGTATGATTTGCTTTGAGCGACTAAAGCTACCAGACATTTTAGTTAGCCAATGCACAGAGCTTGGCTTACAATCAGCATCGGTAAATAAAAGATGCTCATATTGGGCTGCTTTTATACCAATCGTTAAAGGAAGCTTTTTACCCGCTCTTAAATGCTTGTCTTGAGCAAGTTCTACTATTTTTAAATTTGAATACTGCTTAGAAAAAGCATCTAAAATATCTTTGCTGTTGTCTATTGATTGGTGGTTCACGACAATAACCTCAAATTCCGGATAAGCTTGCCCTAATATATGTGGGAGGTTTTTAAATAGATTGTCACTCTCATTTCTTGCTGCAATAATAATGCTTACGGGAAAAGCACTTGATGTTTTAGCTGGCTTGACTTGATTTGAATTGAAAAATGCCAGCTTCCTTTGAATGATTAAAATATAATACAACTGAATAAGCACCGTTAAGCTAAAGATGCTTAACGTGAGAAGAAATAGGTCTACTGGAATAGGGTCTTGTAAAAACTTCATGCTTTATGGTTATACAAATATGACCTATGAAACGTTTTCAATGTATCTTTGACAGATATTGTTATTAACATTTTTATGCACTTTGATATAATACACACAGACAAGAACTCATCCGCACGAGCAGGGACGCTTCAAACGGACCACGGTTTGATTGAGACACCAATCTTTATGCCTGTTGGTACAGCGGGTACTGTAAAGGGGGTTCATCAACGTGAACTTAAGGAAGATATTCAGGCAGAAATCATTTTAGGGAATACCTATCATCTTTTTTTAAGGCCAGGAATGGATATTATTGAAGGTGCAGGTGGATTGCATAAGTTCATGAATTGGGACAGGCCGATTTTAACTGATAGTGGCGGCTACCAGGTTTACTCTTTGTCCGGGTCACGTAAAATTAATGAGGAGGGCGTTAAATTCCAGTCGCATATCGATGGGAGTTATCATTATTTCACCCCAGAAAGGGCAATTGATATCCAAAGAAGCATAGGTGCTGATATTATTATGGCATTTGATGAATGCACCCCTTATCCTTGTGATTATGGCTATGCTAAGAATTCAATGGGGCTTACACATAGATGGTTAAAGAGATGTATTGACCAGATGGACAAAACACATTGTGCTTATGGTTATCAACAAGCTTTGTTTCCTATAGTTCAAGGGAGTACCTATAAAGATCTAAGACGAGAATCAGCGGAAGTCATATCTTCTTTTGACGCTATCGGTAATGCGATTGGAGGTTTATCTGTTGGCGAGCCCGAAGAGGATTTGTATGAAATGACGGCGTTGGTGACTGATATTTTACCTAAAGAGAAGCCCCGGTATTTAATGGGAATTGGGACCCCTTGGAATTTACTTGAATGCATCGCTTTGGGTATTGATATGTTCGATTGTGTATTGCCTTCTCGAAATGCACGTCATGGTCTTTTGTTTACGGAAAATGGTACTATTAACATAAAGAATAAAAAATGGTCAACTGATTTTTCTCCGATTGATGCAGGTAGTCCGTGTTATGTTGATCAACATTATTCTAAGGCTTACTTGCGTCATTTACTGAAGTCAGGAGAATTTCTGGGGATGCAAATTGCTACGATTCATAATTTATCATTTTATCTTAGATTAATGAAAGAAGCAAGGGCAAGAATTATAGATGGAAGCTTTACGGAATGGAAAAATAAAATGGTAAAACAAATGAATATTCGTCTATAATGTTGTCGATCATTGATAGATATATCATAAAGAAATTCCTTTCAACATTCTTTTTTATGTTGGGCGTGATTATGATGTTTGCTATTGTTTTTGATGTTTCAGAAAAGCTTGGGGAGTTCATTTCGAATAAGGCACCGCTTAAGGCAATTGTTTTTGATTATTATGTCAACTTCCTTATTCTTTACGGAAACATGTTTACATCTATGATTGTGTTTCTATCTGTCATTTGGTTTACAACGATTATGGCTAAAGACACCGAGATCATACCTATATGGTTCAGTGGAAAGCCAATGACAAGGTATCTTAGGCCATATTTTATAGCAGCTAGTATTTTAATGCTGTTTTCATTGATGATCAATCATTTTATGGTTCCTAGAGCCAACAAAGTACGTCTAGCATTTGAGGAAAAGTACTATAGAGATGTTATGGTTGTTCGGGATTATCATGCTGAATTCCCTGAAAATGTTTCCGTGTACTTTTCGAACTTTACCAATTCTGATGGTCGTGTGAATGATTTTACTTTTCAAAAATGGTCACCGGACATGAAGCCTATCTATTTCGTGAAATCGCGTTACGCCTTAAATGAGCCGAACTCCAAGAAGTGGGTACTGAATGATTTGTATGAAAAACGTTTTTTTAAGGATTCTATCGCAATTCGGCATATAAAAACATTAGATACTACCTTTGATTTTAGCATATCTGATATGGCGCAAAGGGAGAATACAGCAGAGACGATGAGCTATTCCGAGCTCAATGCGTTTATAGGTAGAGAACAAGCGAAAGGTTCTTCTTTGGTACCTTTATATCAAATCGAGCTTCACCAGAGGACTTCTTATCCATTTGCCGCTTATATTTTAACCTTAATAGGTGTTTCTGTTGCTTCACAAAAGCGAAGAGGTGGCATAGGTGTCAATATTGCCATAGGTTTAGGAATCGTTTTTGTATATATATTTTCCATGAAAATGTTAACGGTAGCTTCCTTAAAGGTGGGATTTCCTCCTTTGCTATCTGTCTGGATTCCTAATCTATTCTTTGCTTGTTTGGCTCTGATTTTATTTAGATTTTCTCAAAAGTAAACCATTGCTCTTATTTTTGTCTCTGCGTAGTATCACTTACTAGACGCGTTAACATTACGTATGTTCTTGTTCGTAGCCTTTTGTATTTTAACCCCTGAACGATAAAATTCTTTTGTAGTCCCTTGAAATAGGATGAGGTTTGACTCAACTATTAAAAACTCGGACATGAAAATATTAGACGCAGTTAAGACTACCTTTTTACTTTTTACCTTTTGTTGTCTTTCATTCTTTGCTGTTATCGCGCAAGATGAAGCAAAAGTATGGGCGACGATTCTGAATTCAAGTGATGTTCCATTTTTGAATAATCGAGGTGATTTAATTTCAAATGACGCTTCATTTAATTCTATGATTTCCGAATTGGGAATAACGAAAGTTTTTAAAGCTGTTCCTTCGTCAAAGACACCTTCTCTAAGTAATGTATATGAAATAGCATCTTCTTCTGTTAATCCGTCAGAGCTTCTTGCCGCATTAACCAATAAGGTTGCCGCATTGAGTGGTATTGTATATGCTCCAATATATAACACCTTGGAGACACCAAATGATCATCAGGGGATTGCAGTAGATTATGCAATTAATTTGATAAATGCTGAATCCGCTTGGGATTATTCGATAGGAAGTTCATCGGTCGTTATAGCGATCTCAGATCAAAACATTGACACGAATCACTCTGAACTTCTTGGTAAAGTAGTTCATTTTGATGGGAGTAACGAGACTTCATCTACGCATGGTACAGCAGTTTCAATAGTTGCTGCAGGGAATACCGATAATGACATAATATCGAGCCATATCGGTTTTAATAGTTCTATTGCATTTTATCAGATGAATTACGACGAAGTTCTTTTAGCTTCTTATGCGGGACATAAGGTAATTAATCTTAGCTGGACCTCTGGTTGTGATTTCAATCCTTATGTTCAGGTGATCATTGAAGAGGTTTATGACAATGGAACCTTCATTGTTGCGGCTTCTGGGAATGGATCAACATGTGGTGGTCCGGACAATTTAGTATATCCAGCAGCTTATGAGCATGTTTTTTCAGTCACAAGCATAGGAGCTCAGGACAACCATGAGCGAATCATTGGTAATGCCTCATCTACACACCAACATAATGAGATGGTTGATTTAAGCGCTCCTGGTTATTATGTAAGTATTAGCCCTGCTCAAGGTTGGACTGTTCTGGGGACAGGTACTTCTTATGCGACCCCTTATGTGACTGGGACTGTTGGTCTTATGCTTGCAGCTAACCCTTGCCTTACAAATGAAAACATAGAATATATATTGAAAAACTCATCTGCATTTATAGATGATATTAATCCGGACTATGCAGGTTTAATTGGTGCGGGGCGATTAGATGCTGGAGCTGCTTTAGCCATGTCAGTTAATTTCAATGAAATGCAATTATCAGCATTGGTATCTTTTTCTTGTGAAGAAGCTAGTGTGCAGTTGGATATGAATATCAATGGAGGGGTTGCTCCCTATACTGCCGCTTGGTCAAATGGTTATTCTGGTCTCAGTCTTTCAAGCCTTCAGAGCGGTGCGTATAGCGTTACCGTTACAGATGCTATGGGTTGCTCTACAGATTCTACCTTTACTGTTGAGGCGATTACGCCATTAGAATTGGTTGGTGCAGTTCAAGATTTTTCTTGTGGAGATGTTGGAATGCAATTAGAGATGGGTGTTCTTGGGGGCGTTGCTCCTTATGCTGCTTCCTGGTCAAATGGAGCCACAGATTTTAGTCTTTCAAATCTACAAAGTGGTGAATATACCGTAACAGTTTCAGATGCTATGGGCTGTTTAAAAGATTCTACTTTTACCATTGATGATGTTACGGCTTTGGTATTCGAGAGCGCTATTCAGCATGTAACCTGTAATGGTGTTTCGAATGGTGCAATAGACCTTACGATCCTTGATGGAACTCCTAATTACTCTTACTTATGGAGTAATGATATGACAACTGAGGATATTTTTGATCTTGCACCTGGCACATATCGGGTAAAAATAACGGACGGTAATGGGTGTGAATCCTTAGCTTCTTATGAGGTGGTACAGCCTGCTGATGTTGAAACGCATCTCGAAGTTGTGGAGCCATTGATTTATGCTCCTGTATCGGATTTAGATTTGACTGTAGAAGGTGGAATTGCTCCTTATTCTTATACATGGAATACAGGTGATTTCTCTGAGGATTTATATGGTGTTTCCAGTGGTTTTTATGAAGTCACCGTTATGGATGCGAATGGTTGTATAAAGGAAGCCAGCACAACTATTGAGAATTTAAATACCTCAGGTATTTCAGAAGTAGAGTCCATGCAAGTTGGTGTTTATCCAAATCCGACTGCTGACTACGCTCAAATCTCATGGGATAATGACGCAATAAATACGATTGCTATTCTCAATTCAAATGGTCAAATAGTCCAAGAGGTAGATGTAGCGATGAAGAATACCTATACAACGAAAGCTCTAACTTCAGGAATCTATTTTATCAATCTTTCTGAGAACAACAGTTATGTGGCAACTAAAAAGCTCGTTGTAAGATAAATGCTTTAATGTTTAAGTTTCAAAATGTAAAGCCCTCAATTGAGGGCTTTTCTTATTTTAATAGACTAACGATACCTTGGGTAGCTTCTGTGAATTGATCATTGTATTCAATGATATAATAGTAAGTAGCAACGGGAAGTGTTTCCCCTTTATAGCGCCCATCCCATTGATTCGAGTTATAGCTTCCTGGCTGAGATTCATAGATTTTGTTTCCCCATCGATTATAGATGCTCACAACATTCTCTGGATATATGAGGTCAATATTTTCTATGTTCCATTTGTCATTTGCAAAATCTCCATCAGGTGTAAATGCAGTAGGGATAATGATGTTACATTCTTCAATCTCAATTACAACTTGTACAGATTGGCTTTCGCAATTGTTTTCTGTGGCAGTAACGTAATAGTTTGAAGTACCTATTGTATTTTCTGGAAGATACTGTGCCGCATTCCCAATAACTTGAGTGAGGTTTTCATCTGAATACCAGGTGTAGCTTCCTGCACTTCCCTGAGCTTCTAGGGCAAGAATTTCTTCATTGTTACAATAAAGTTGATCCTCAGATACAGAGGGAGGATTTGGTATTTGATTGATCAGTACATTCACTGCTTCAAAAGCAATACAACCTAATGCGCTTTCGCTTTGAATAAAGTAGGTTCCCGAAACAGTGACAGCTTCTTGATTCGTAAGAGGTATTGATAGTGATGCGTCCGTCCAATAAGTCAGTGAAACGCCACCTGTACTTCCTGCGGTAAGCTCTGGTGCTAAAAGATCAATGCTCTCGGGAGTACATACTGCTTCCGGGTCTGTAATTATTAGATCCGGCACTGATGGAGCTGTAAATAGCGCAAGCTCTGAATAGGTGCAAGAGGCGTCATCGCTAAATTGTGCCGAAATATCTACGGTCTGCCCATCGGCAATGAGGCCTGTAAGTGAAACAGTTTGTTGGCTGGATGTGATCGCAAAAGATTGTACGGCAGGAGCGTATATGTCTAATGTACCGCTTAAAGCAGGGTTGAAATAAGTGACGGTAATATCTGCACTGTAGGTGTTGTCTATGGGGTCACATGTTAAAACAACTGCTGATAAATCTGTAATCTCACATTCAACGCAAATAAAGTTCCCTGAAAAGGTCTGAGGGCAATCATTATCATCTTCAATTGTAAAAGAATATGAATCTCCGTTTGTTAGTCCTGATATAATTACCGTACCACCGCTTGCTGCCAAAGTCGACGTGTTTAAGATGCCGTTTCCTGTATTTGTTAAATTATAATTACCAGTAAAAAACTCAGGGTATCCACCATTAATGGTGACAGTAACCGATTCATTGCTGCAATCTATGACATCCGAGGTTTGTATAGGGTTTAGATAAGTGATTTGAATAGGAGTCCCCATGGTGTAGCACCCATCTGCATCTGCATCATGATTAAATATAGGTGACACGGCCATATCCATTGTTATAGGAGTCAACCAAATCGTTTGATTCGTTGCTGTCAATGCAGGTGCAAAGGTGCCGTCATTGATACTGCTGGCTTCAGCACCGATTACGTATTGGCCTGTAAAGCAAGGGTCTGTTGCAGGATTATTAGTTGTGGGTTCACATGTATAGAGCGCATAGCCTATGTTTTCGTTTGGCCCACCTGTAGGAAGGGTATATCCCGTCGTTGATAAATCAATGGATTCATTAAAGCAAAGTATAAAGTCATTATTTGTGACATTTGAAGTTTCAATAGTTGTATTTCCGATATTTGCTGCGCATCCTGGTATGCCATAAAAGTCAATACATCCAAAATCATAATTACAATCTGATCCTATTACTGTAGTGACGATTAAGGTGTAGTTTGTACTCGGTATTAAACCGAACCATTCCGGGTTGAAACCACTTCCAACACCATTTGCATTTAATATGCTTGGTGCAATATCTGGTCCGCCGCATGAATTAGCTGCATCTCGTAAGACAGCAGATCTAGTGAGCTCTGTGCAAAACGATTGGCTAAAGTTAAGTTGTTGTACAACCCCGATATTTCCAAATCCATCCGTTGTAACTGTGTGGTAGGTTATATAGGTCAAATCATTTAAATCGGCACATGGGTTGTTGCACAAGAGATAGGTTCTGTCCTCAAAAGTATTTACACTCCCTACTGCGCATGTTGGATCATCACAAGTCCCGCACGATGGTGGTAGGTAATTGATTTGTATAGGTGCTCCGAAGTCATAACAAGCGTCTCCGTTCGCGTCTAAGGAGTTTGCTACATCACTGGTGTAAGGAACAATCCATAAAGCGTTATACCCTCCTGAAATCGTTCCAGAAATCCCTCCAGCATCTATGTCATTTGTCGTTAGTCCATAATCAGAACCCAAATAACATGGGTTGTTGTTGAAGTCTAAAATCTCACCTGCTGTAAATGGTAAATTAGGCTCACAGTTAAATACTGCCCAACCATAGGTCAAAACCCCTACGTTTAAATCCTCATTTGAAGCCGTAAACGTGATGGTCTCACAATTCGTTAGGTCATATTCATTTGTACCCACTAAGGTTCCTCCTGTGATCGTAATGTCCCCCGTGGATGCGCCACAAGTACAGGCTACTGGGGCTGTGAATAAACCATTACTGGTAATACTACATGTCTGTTCTACTGAAAATGAAGCGTCAACATTTACTATATTTCCATTGGCTACTAACCCAGTCAAGGTAATCGTTTGAGGACTAGAAGAAATTGGGAAAGATTGACCGTTTATGTCTAAGGTACCTGTTGTAGGGGCATTTGAATAAGTGACAATTACCTCCTGTGTATATGTGTTTGTACTCGGGTCACAAGGAGTTTGATTCCCTGCAATTAATTCGATCTCGCATTGTATGGATGGAAACGTAAATTGATCTGTACAACCCGGATATCCTTGATGGTAATCTACATCAATCGTAGTGGGTTCTCCTTGCGTAGTGATTGTGATTGTGTTACAGAATAAGTTCGAATTATGGATTGGAAATATAGTTTGAAGTTCCCAAAGGACTGAGGTACCCACGCCCTCGATTGACCCAATATATTCATCGGATCCAGAGGTGAATAAAGAACTTGGATTAAAGCCTATGACATTGGTAAATGTACCTCCGGAAAAGGCCAGTTCAAAACCATCAGGGATACCCTCAAGGCCCAACATTTGGTTGCATAATTCTATTTCATAGGTATAAGTACCGTCTCCGTTGTTAGTTTGGTTGAGTAAACTAAAAGAAGAGTCATCACAAGCAAATGATTTGAACGAAAGAAATAGGAAAAAAACTATTTTGGAAAACTTTGTCATATTGAAATATGTTGTCTTTTTTATTTTCGCTTTTCACTGGAAATTTAAAACGATTCGACAAAGATACAAGACTCTATTAAATAATTTGTTTATTCAAATAGAATTGACCTAAGTGTTTTTATGTAACCCGCATAGTGTCTATACTTACCATATACTGTGTAAGGTTCTTTAGATTGTCTTTTGATTTAGGTCCTTAACATGTGTATCCTTTTATTTAAGGCACTTTTGTCCTACAAACAAACACAACAATGAAACGCGTGCAAATCAAATTAAATCATGTTATCATGAAATTATTTATCAGTAATAAAGTTGCCTTTCAAACTGCATCACTACATCGAAAAGAGCAAATTGTAGTAGAAACAAAACATAAAGTAGAATCGATGGTATTGTTTTTTACAATTTTCGCATCATTTTTTTTAATTATGATGGCGATTAGGGCATTGATTGTTCTTTAGCCAAATCGATACAAAGACCATCTTCTGCAACTTTGCTATTTGAAAATAGTTCTTTAAGTTCCAGCGTATGCGCATCATTTGTCTTGTATCTAGAGGATAGGTGCCCTACAATAAGTTTTTTCACATTTGCTTTTGAGGCAATAATGGCAGCGTCCTTAGTTGATGAATGATACGTACTGTTGGCTCTATTTTGATCCTTGATCAGGAATGTTGCCTCGTGATACAAAACTGTTGCTTCTTTAATGAATTCGACAACTTTTAGGTTTTTCTTAGTGTCAGAGCAATAGGCATAGCTCAGCACTTCTGTTGGGGGAAATGTAACGTCTTTAAAGCTAATTTCTTCTCCGTTTTCTAGTTTTATATCTTGTCCGTTTTGCAGGGCCTTAAAATGCATAATTTTTAAGTTCTTCTCTTTGATTTTCGCGGGGTTTATTTTTAAGGCTTTCTTTTTTTCTTTAATGATAAAACCACAAGTAGGGATTTTGTGAACTAAAGGAAAGCTATGTACCTCAAGAACACTGTCCTCATAGATTTTGGTTTTATCTGTGTTGTTCAAGTCGGTGAAGTTTAGCTTAAAAGCTAAGCGAGCGCCTCCAAAGTGGAGCATAGGTAAAATGAGCTCTTGAAGCTCTTTCGGTCCATGGATAAAAAGTTCTTTTTCACGTCCAAGAAGGTTCATGGTACTCAAGAGACCGACCAATCCAAAATAATGATCTCCATGGAGATGAGAAATGAAAATGTGGCTAATTTTCTGAAAATTAATTTTATACTTCCGGAGCTGCAGCTGGGTTCCTTCTGCGCAATCAATCAGAAAATGTCGGTTATTGCAATTTATATATTGCGAGGTAGGCATTCTGTTTTTAGTAGGTAAAGCAGCACCACTTCCAAGAATGGTAACAGAGAAATTCACTATTTCAATTTAACAAGTGCGCTGTCTAAATTTTCACACAAATTAAGAACTTGGTCAAGCTGCGCAATTTGGATAAGCTTTAGAACGTTTGGTTGTAATCCCGCGAGGTGAAAAGATCCACTCGTATCTTTACAAAGTCTATTCGCTATAAGGATGGCACTCAATCCTGAAGAGTCACAGTATTTTGTTTGGCTCATATCCAGTACAATGAGATTGTTTGATCCTTTATTGAGATGTAGAAACATGCCTTTTAACTCAGGAGCATTGCTTGAGTCTAGTTTTTCTACGTGGGCGTATACTACCGCGATATTTCCTTTGTGTTCCGATGAAAAGTTTTTCATGATCATCAAAAATATAAAAATTAGCGTTCAATTTGAGCGGCGAGCAAATAAATTACTGCCATTCTGATCGCAACACCATTTTCAACTTGCTGTAAGATGATACTTTGGTCGCTATCTGCAACATCTGACGTGATTTCAACACCCCTGTTAATTGGTCCAGGGTGCATCACAATTATTTTCTTAGACAAAGAGTCTAAAAGCTCCTTGTTTAGGCCGAATAGCATGGCGTATTCTCTCAGTGATGGGAAGAATTTTTCATCCTGACGTTCGAGCTGTATTCTAAGCATATTGGCGACATCACACCATTCTAGTGCTTCTTTTAGGTTGGTAGAAACCTTGACACCTAATGCTTCCATTCCTTTTGGGATTAGGTTTAGCGGGCCACATACCATTACTTCAGCGCCAAGCTTTTGTAGGCAATAGATGTTCGATAGTGCAACTCTAGAGTGTAGGATATCTCCGACAATAACTACTTTTTTACCTTTAACGCTACCTAATCTTTCTCGGATTGAATAAGCATCAAGTAAAGCTTGTGTTGGGTGTTCATGTGTCCCATCTCCGGCGTTGATGACTTTAGCTCCAATCTTTTTCGATAAAAATGCTGCTGCTCCTGGATTCGGGTGGCGCATGACCACGAGGTCAACTTTCATTGACAAGATGTTATTCACGGTATCCACTAATGTTTCTCCCTTTTTTACGGAGCTTCCAGATGCACTGAAGTTTACAATATCTGCAGAAAGTCTTTTTTCCGCAAGCTCAAAAGATAGCTTGGTTCTTGTTGAATTTTCAAAAAACAAGTTCGCTATGGTTATGTCTCTGAGTGATGGGACTTTTTTAATTGGGCGATTGATTACTTCCTTAAAACTATCGGCTGTTTTGAAAATTAATTGGATATCCTCTGGGGATAGGTCCTTAATTCCAATGAGATGCGCAACACTTAAATTATTCATCATTTTCTTTACTGTACAATACTATTTTATCTTGTCCTTCAATTTCTGCCCATTCGACCGTTACTCGTTCTGAAAGTAGGGTGTCCACTGCTTTCCCAACATAGTTGGCTTCAATGGGGAGGTCCCTTCTAAATCGGCGGTCAATCAAGACCAACAGTTCTACTCCTTTAGGCCTACCAAACGATAATAGTGCATCGAGTCCGGATCGAATTGTTCGTCCCGTAAATAATACATCATCTACAAGAATAATATTTTTGTTCTCAATACTAAAATCTATATTGGTCACGCTTGGAATAAGCGGTGTTTCTCTTCTGCGGAAATCATCTCTATAAAAAGTAATATCAAGACTTCCGCAAGTTATTTCTTTATTCAGGATATTTTCGAGCTGTACTTTAAGCCGCTCAACAACATGGATCCCTCTAGGCTGGAGTCCTATAATTACAGTTTCACTAAAGTCGTTATGGGTTTCAATGAGCTCATGGCAAAGTCTTTTTAGAGTCAGTTCAAGGTGCTTCTCATTAAGGATGACCTGCTTTTCCATTGGAGCAAAGATAAAGGTATTTTGGGATTTACAAACGAATCCATCGTCAAAAGGGAGGAATATAATCGGAAATTAGAAAGAAACTACCTGTAATCAGAAGCGTGTCTTCTTCCTTTAGTTTACGCTTTACACCAAGAATTGCATCTTGAATCGTTGGATAAATGGTTATTTCTTTTTTGAATTGGGTGTTGAATTCCATCCAATCCATTTTTGTTTTTGAGCGCTTATTGGAAAATATACAAAAAGAGATTTCGGTACTTAAAAGTTGTTCTATTGTAAGGTCTTCATATATTTTATCCTGTGCACTTCCTAGAATGACATGGAGCCTTCCTTTTGTTTTCTTTTTGGCAAATTCTATTGAGGCTTGAATTCCCTTGTCATTGTGTGCGACATCGAGATACATATCCGGTGCGCGCTCTAAAAGCTCCATTCTTTTACCATAGCCCGTGTTTTTCTCCAGTTGATTTAGGGCCTTTGAAATCAGTTCGCTCCTTATTTCAGTTTGCTTTATGTAGCCCACTATTTGAATAGCGAGATTGAAGTTCTCCCTTTGATATTCGGGCAAGCCCTCAAAAGTATGGCGCGGCTCGTTTATAAAAATAGTACTGTTTTTACTGTGCGCTATTTCTTCGAAAATCGAGTAGCTGTGTGCTTCTTTTTTTCCAAGGAACAATGGTGTATTATTCTTGATGATTCCTCCTTTTTCTTCCGCTATAGTCTCGAGGGTGTCTCCAAGGAATTCAGTATGGTCTAGACTAATGTTTGTAATCGCTGTTGCGATTGGGGAAAGAACATTTGTTGCATCTAAGCGCCCGCCCATTCCTGTTTCAAATACACAAATATCACATTCCTGAGCTATGAAATGTTTGACAGCAAGTATAAAAGTAATTTCAAAAAAGGAAGGCTTAAACGCTAACTCTAAATCTTGAATTTCTTCAATAAATTGGGTTAACTCTGTTTTTGAAATCATTGCTCCATTTACGCGAATGCGCTCTCTAAAGTCAAATATATGTGGTGATGTGAATAGACCCACTTTTTGATTTGATTCTGTGAGTAAAGAAGCTAAAAAACTACAGGTACTGCCTTTGCCGTTTGTCCCTGCTATATGAACCGCCTTAATTTTAGTGATATCTAGTTTAAATACCTCAAGAAGTGATATGGTATGTGATAACCCAGGTTTGTAGGCCTTGCCCCCTTGCTTTTGAAAGGCAGGGAATTGATGAAATAGCCAGTCTATTTTTGAGTTGTAATTATCCTGCGTCAATTCGAACAGTGTAATATGCGGTTCGGATCGGAGCGCCAGCTTGCGCTTTGAATTTTACATTCTTTTTTACGTGATCAACAACAAGTTTGATGACATTTTGATCGGGATGTGTGGTTCCATTTGTTGACTTGGCCGAAATTACTACTCCCTTGTCATTTACAGTAAGTAAGACAGTTACCTGCCCGCTGTAATCTGTATTGGGTTGGTCCGGTACAGGAGCATTTGTTCTGACTAACTCACCAAATCCGCCACCGCCATCTCCTCCGTTACCACCACCGCCATCACCGTCGTCATTAATTCCTCCGCCAAACTCTTGGCTACCACCGCTCCCTCCAAAGGGATTAGAGACGGCTTCATCAGGGTTGTTGTCGGTTAAGACATCACTCGAATTGTTACTTGGGTTTTTACTTTGAGACGGTTTTTTAGATCTTGATGGTTTTTTACTTTGGGCTTTGTGTGACTCAGCTACAAAGTTTTTGATTTCTTGAGGAAGGGGAGGAGCTACACTGACTAAGGATTTGACCTCATGAGGAATTCGAAATTGAATAAAAGACAAGCAAACCAATACGATAAGCATAAAGCTTAGCGTGAAGATCAATGATTTCTTTTTGTGTTCGTCTTTCTTTTCTTTCTTCAATTTTGTTTATTTATCGTAGGCAAGAACTGGATCCCATCCATTGTATTGTGACAAGCCAAGTACTTTGAATACGGCTTCATAGTTTGCTTCCTTATGTCCTGCGATGCGCACCTTTGTCTTTCCAGATTCTTCAACCGCTGTAGTAATTAGTCCCTCCATGTCTTCATAGGCAACAGGGTCACTTTCTTTATCTCCTGTTTTTACAATATAGGTGTTGTTCTCTAAGACGAGAACTGTTGGCTCTACAGGTGTTTGGTCAGTAGGTAGATTTTGTTCAGCCTTTGGTAGGTCAAGAGGTGTTTGGTTATTCGCCATCAAGCTCATAATGATGAAGAAAATCAAAAGCAAGAATACGAGGTCAGTCATACTGGCCATACCTCCCTCAATTTTTATTTTATTTCTTTGTTTAAAACTCATGGTCTAATGGATTAATTGTCGCCTTTCTTATCGTAGTGCTTCATTAAGTTGAAGGAGATGTTTTCCATCTCAATAGCGATCTTCTCCAATTTCATTACCAAATGATTGTAGCCAACATAAGCAACAATACCGACAACCAAACCTGATACCGTTGTGGTCATCGCTGTTAGTATACCTCCTGAAATTGTTTTTATTTCTAAGGTTCCAGCACCTTCTAAACCAATAAATACAGAAACCATACCAAGGGTTGTTCCAAGGAATCCAATCATTGGAGCTACACCAGAGCAAGTAGCTAAAACACCAAGTTTTTCTCCTAAACGGGACATTTCAAAATCTCCTTGATTTTTCAGCTGAGATTCAGCAGTGGATTTTTTGTTGCCATCTTTTTGTGTAGAGATGTATTTAGAAATCAACTTTTTAAAAGGGTTTGTTGAGTTATCATACTTACTTAACATCATGGAGTCATATTCTTCCTCAATTTTTCTATTGATCGCGCTGTAGCTTTTCAGTATGCTGTTATAGTCGAAATATTTTTTCACGAAAATAAATACGACATACCCTAAAATAAGAAGAAGCGTTACGTTAATCGTTAATCCAACAAGCTCGTCTGTATTGACGAAAACTTCCCAAAAGGTCTTTGTCGTTTCTTTGGGTGCAGCGGTTAAAAAAAATGTATTCATAATATATAAACGTATTAGTGTTTGTTAGTTACTGTAAAATTAAAAAGACTCCAATACCAGCAAAATAGCCAATAAGAGCCAACAAGGAAATTCTCTTGAGGTACCAGAAGAATGAAATGTTTTCCATACCCATAGCGACAACACCTGCAGCGGAACCTATGATGAGCATCGATCCTCCTGTACCTGCAGCATATGCAATGAAGTGCCAAACCTGTGAGTCCGGAGCATCTTGGAACATTCCCATGGAGGCAGCCACAAGGGGTACATTGTCTATAATTGCAGACCCAACTCCTAGTAAAGAAACAAATAAGTCTTGGTCCATTCGAGCATTTACGGTATTTCCAAATGTATAAATCATTCCTAAAGATTCTAATGCGGCAACTGTCATTAGGATTCCTAAGAAAAATAAAATACTAGGCATTTCAATTTTGGTAAGGGCCTTAAATGTAGGGCCATGGTCATGTTCGCCTTTTTCTTTTTTTGTTAGGGAGAAATCTCTATTGGTTAAAATTTCAGCGACCATAGACATGATTCCTAAAGAGAGCATCATCCCTATGTAAGGAGGTAGGTGGGTCATTGTCTTGAAGATGGGGACAAATACGATCAGTAGTAAGCCCAATACAAGCATGAAAGCACTATTTTTACTTCTTTCTTCCGAACGTTCTTCTGCTTCTATCTCACCTTTGAATATTGGGAGGTAGGTAGCGATAAACGTTGGGATAATCATACAAACTAAGGAAGGAATCAGCAATGATTCTATAAGAACCCCTGCAGTTACTTTATCTTGCATCCAAAGCATCGTTGTTGTAACATCTCCAATTGGGGACCATGCGCCTCCGGCGTTAGCAGCGATAATAATCATACCGGCAAACCACATGCGTAGATTTTTATCCTTGATTATTTTTCTTAGAATGGTAATCAAAACAATGGTTGCAGTAAGATTATCGATAATCGCAGAAAGAATGAAGGCTAAGATACAAACAATCCATAATAGCTTTGATTTTTTCCTTGTGCTAATCATTGATTTGAAAGTCTGAAAACCATTAAAATGATCTATTATTTCAACAATGGTCATTGCACCAACTAGAAATATTAAGATTTCACAAGTTTTCCCAAAATGATGGAGCAAGGTTTCCTCCATCCAATCCATTTTAGACATTTCTCCATGGCTTCCGGATAAAGGAAGATTGGCGAAGCCATCTACAAGGTGGTGTTTTCCTGGGTCAAACCAAGTCGTGAA
Organism: uncultured Flavobacteriales bacterium; assembly: GCA_905182775.1. Taxonomy (GTDB): domain Bacteria; phylum Bacteroidota; class Bacteroidia; order Flavobacteriales_D; family Crocinitomicaceae; genus UBA952. The sequence goes on along the minus strand of CAJJCU010000156.1, from coordinate 7,712 downwards.
TGATTCTAGACCGAACGCAACTCCAGCCCAAGCCAAAGCCATCATTACTAAAGCCGGAATAAGCTTGTCTATTTTTAAGGTATGTTCAATTGTGATTGCAAAATATCCGAGAACAAAAATGACTAGAATAAAGATCTCCATAATGTTAAACTAATTGGTTTAATGCGATTTCAAAGGCTGATTTTGCCAAGCCTGTAGTACTTGGATTTACTTTATATGTTTCTTCCAGAGCATTTTTTATGATGTTGCTTGTGTCTTCAAATATTTCGTTGTCTTCAAGTTTTTTAAGGTCGTTAGACATGAGGTAAGCAAAAACACGGGCCATACCACAGTTTGCAATGAAATCAGGAATGAGTGCAAGTGATTCATCTGCCTTCTCAGCAATTGAACCAAAGAATATTTCAGGATCTGCGAAAGGAACGTTAGCACCCGCTGAAATAACCTTTATACCAGCCTGAATCATTCTATCTAGTTGTTCTTTAGAAATCATTCTTGATCCAGCACACGGGATAAAAACATCGGCTTGAGTATCCCATATTTTATCGTTAACAGCATCGTAGTTTTGCATTTCAGAAGAAACCAATTCATTTCCGTTTTTATTTAGGAATAAATCTCTAATCTCCTCAAATGAGTACCCGTCAGTTTTGATGAGTCCTCCAACGCGATCAATTATTCCGACTACTTTAGCACCGCTTTGTGACAAGTAAAAGGCAGCTGCAGAGCCTACATTTCCCCAACCTTGAACAATAATTTTTTTACCTTCTAATTGACCACCCCAAATAGTGTAGTAGTGCTTGATAGATTCGGCTACACCATAACCGGTAATCATATCGGCAATAACATACTTTCTAGCTACTGATGGTGTGTATAATTCGTTTTCGATAACCTTAAGTACACCTTGCCTAAGTTGGCCAATTCTATTAATCTTTTGAGCCTCTTTAGGTTGGAAATGTCCGTTAAAGACGCCTTCTTGTGGATGCCATACACCGCAGTCCTCTGTGATTGGAATCACCTCGTGAATTTCATCAACATTTAAATCTCCTCCGGTTCCATAGTAATGCTTTAATAATGGGGAGACCGCAGCATACCATCTTCTGAGAACTTCTTCTTTTCTAGGGTCTTTTGGGTCAAAGTTTATTCCTGACTTCGCGCCACCAATTGGTGGGCCAGCGACAGTAAACTTTATCTCCATTGTTTTGGCAAGAGATTCTACTTCTCTTTTGTCCAGTCCTTTTCTCATGCGCGTACCACCACCGGCAGCACCACCACGAAGTGAATTAATGACGACCCATCCTTTGGCATCCGTTTCTGCATCGCTCCACTCAAAAACGATTTCAGGTTGCTTGTTTTCAAATTTCTCTAATAATTCTTTCATGGTGTATGTACATTCAAAGTGTCAACAAAAGTAACAATAACCTAATGCAATCGATTCGTTTTTTTTCAATTTACTAACATTACGGATGTGGAAAAGTAGGGTAGCCCGGTTTATGGAACACTCCTGTGCATAAAGATGTCTCTGATCCGGAGACTGATGGTATGGTTGTGGTTCGGTTGAGCAAGTAGCAATAACCGAGGTAGGCAAAGATTAATGCTTCCTTAAAGTCAATAATACTTGGTTCTGGAATGACAACTTCTCCCTTGAATAAAGTTTTAATTTTCTCTATTAGAAAATCATTTTTTGCGCCGCCTCCAGTAATATAGACGGAACTTAAATGGTTTGTTTGTAATGTGTTCGCGATTTGTTCTGCGATATGTTCTGTAATTGTTCTAAGTCCATCATGAGGATTGTTAATAGGTAGGGCCAAAGGGTAGAAATGTGCATCTAACCACTCTGTACCTAGTGATTTTGGTGCAGGTCGTTTATAGTACTCCAGTGTGTTTAGAGCAGCTAAAAGAGCAAGGTTTAAATTTCCTTTTCTTGCAAATTCGCCTCCTTTGTCAAATGGTTGATGGAGTTCTTTGGCATATTTATTAAGGGGTAAGTTTCCCGGACATACGTCAAAGGCATGAACCGTATCATTGTCTTTAAAGCTAATGTTGCAAAACCCACCAATGTTTAAATAGGCTTCTGCTTGATCTTTAAACAGGTTAAAATCCCCAATGGGAACCAAGGGTGCTCCTTGACCGCCTGCAACAATATCTAAAGTTCTGAAGTTGTTTATTACGGGGATACCAGTGTGGTATGCTAAGGAGCTGCCGCAACCTATTTGTAAAGTAAATCCATTTTCAGGTTGATGCAGTATGGTTTGTCCATGGGAAGCTATTGCTTCAATTGAATTGCGTTCGATATTAAAATCAGTTAAAAAAAGCTTTACCTGCTCTGCATAAAAAAGACCAATTGCCTTATCCAATATTTGTATTTCTTGCACACTTTTTTTGCTAGATTGTCTAATATTCTCTTCTAAATCAGGTGGATAGCTAATCGTTCTGCAACTCATAATCGAGAAATCAATACCATTCTCATTTTCTTCGAATTTGACATGCGCTATGTCTAAGCCATCTAGTGATGTGCCGCTCATAAGTCCAATCAAATTTTTTAAATTCATCTGCTTTTTTTAATCCCCTTAGAAATAAGTATTTTTGTCAAAATTAATTTAAATTTCACCAATATGAATTTTGACCTATCAGAAGAGCAGTTATCTGTAAAAGAAGCGGCAAGAGATTTTGCACAGAACGTTTTAAAGAAAGGCGTAATTCAACGTGATAATGACCAGGAATTCCCGACTGAACAAATCAAGGAGCTCGGAGCGCTAGGTTTCATGGGGATGATGGTTTCTCCTGAGTATGGAGGAAGTGGTATGGATACGCTTTCTTATGTGCTGGCTATGGAAGAAATTTCTAAAGTTGATGCATCTACATCGGTTTGCATGTCGGTCAATAACTCTTTAGTGTGTTGGGGGCTTGATAAATTTGGAACAGAAGAGCAAAAACAAAAATATTTGATATCCTTGGCTTCCGGTCAAAAAATAGGCGCATTCTGTTTGTCAGAGCCAGAAGCAGGTTCAGATGCGACATCTCAAAAAACAACTGCAATAGATCAAGGGGACCATTACTTATTGAATGGAACTAAAAATTGGATCACGAATGGCTCATCGGCTAGTGTTTATATCGTGATTGCACAAACCAATGTTGAAGCAGGCCATAAAGGAATCAACGCTTTTATAATTGAGCGCGGTATGGATGGTTTCATCGTCGGTGCAAAAGAAGACAAGCTTGGTATCCGAGGCAGCGATACACATACATTGCTTTTTAATGATGTTAAAGTTCCTAAAGAGAATCGTATAGGTGAAGATGGTTTCGGTTTTAAGTTTGCTATGAAAGTTCTTTCAGGTGGTCGGATCGGTATTGCTGCACAAGCACTGGGTATTGCTGCGGGTGGTTTGGAACTATCTTTAGAATATTCTAAGCAAAGAAAAGCTTTCGGTAAAGAGATTTATAAGCACCAAGCGATTGCATTTAAATTGGCAGACATGGCCACTGAAATTGAGGCAGCACGACTTTTAGTATACAGGTCTGCTATGGATAAGGATCAAGGAAGAAATTTTGATCAATCTAGCGCAATGGCGAAGCTTTATGCTTCAAAAGTTGCTATGGAACAGACAGTTGAAGCTGTTCAGATACATGGAGGTTATGGCTTCGTTAAAGAATACCATGTAGAGCGATTAATGCGAGATGCCAAGATTACCCAAATCTATGAAGGGACTTCTGAAGTACAGAAAATAGTGATTTCTAGAGGTGTTCTTAAGGATTAGCCTTATTCCTTGTCTTTTTGCAAACAATTTAAGGCATGGCTAATATGTCCTTCTGCATTGCTCATTGAGTTAAAGGTTCCGATACAGATTCCTTTTTCGTTGAAAACAAATGTTACGCGGCCAGGAATCAGTCCAAACAAGTTTCTTGGAACATCAAATGATTTCCTTAATTCTTGATTACTGTCTGCAATGAGGTGGTAATTCAGTTCGTATTTATTAGAAAAAGAGAGGTGTCTTTTCTCACTGTCTGATGAGACTCCTATGATTTCACAATTGAATGTTTTAAAGCGATCAAAATTATCACGAAAGCTACACGCTTCTTTTGTGCATCCGGGCGTAAAATCTTTTGGGTAAAAAAAGAGAACAATATTTTTAGTGCCTACGATGTTTTTAAAATCAATGTTTTTACCATATTGATTTTGAATATTTAATTCCGGGAATCTCTCTCCAATAGTCATAATTTATCTAATCCTTTTTTATATCTACTGAGCGCTCTTTCTCTTGCAAACTTGTGCTCAACAATTGCTTCTGTATATTCGTCTGTACCGAATTCAGGCACCCATTTTTTTATATAGGTAAAGTTTTTATCAAATTTTTGTTGCTGCGTATAGGGATTGAATATACGGAAATAGGGGGCGGCATCACAACCACATCCCGCTGCCCATTGCCAGCCACCTGTATTGCTCGCTAACTCAAAATCTAATAGATGCTCAGCGAAATAGGCGGCTCCTAGTCTCCAATCTATTAATAAATGTTTGGTTAAAAAAGATGCTACAATCATACGGACTCGATTGTGCATGAATCCAGTCGCATTTAATTCTCTCATTCCAGCATCCACAATTGGATATCCTGTTTTTCCCTGACACCATAAATCAAAGAGCGTCATGTTTTTTTCCCATTCAATTAGATCATACTTTTTTCTAAATGAATTTTCTGCCGAATGTGGAAAATGGTACAATATCATTTGGTAAAAATCACGCCAAATTAGCTCGTTTAGATAAGTCTCACTCTTTCCAATCGAATCATTGACAAGAGATCGAATACTTCGTGTCCCAAAGCGAAGGTGAATACCCATTAACGAGGTGCCCTCCTGAGAAGGGAAATCTCTTTTCTCATTATAAGAGCTTAGTGTCTTCTTTAAAACTGTTTTTTCTGGAAATGCCAAGGTGGAATTTTCGAATCCCATTTCGATTAATTCTGTGAGTTCTTGTTTTTCAGTTCGTTTCGTTAGTTTTTCAACCAAATCCTCGCTTGGGTATTTACTGATATAATGATCTTTAAAATAATCTTTCCATTTTCTGGAGTAAGGGGTGTAGACTGTGTAGGGGAGTCCATCTGCTTTTAATACTTCGTTTTTTTCAAAAACGACATGGTCTTTGGTTCCTATAAATTCAATTTTTGTTTTTTGTAAGGCTTCATGAATGGTTTTGTCACGTCCAATGGCGTAGGGCTCGTAGTCTCGATTTGTAAATACAGCATTTGCTGAGTTTGTAGAGGCTAACTGCGGAATGAGCTCTATAGGTTCTCCATACAGAACCAAGAGGTCTGAACCTAAAGCATTGTATTGTTTCTTCAGTTTTGTGATTTCTTGATGAATAAATACAACGCGTCTGTCTCTCTTAGGCAATTTTGACAGGATTGAACGATCAAAAATAAAAACAGGAAGTACCTCAGTCGAATTGGAAAGAGCTTTGAAAAGCCCAGCATTGTCCTCAATTCTTAGATCTCGTCTATGCCAAAATATAGATTTATTGAATTTCATATCCATTATTTAACCTTAGCATAAGGGAGTGAGGAAAGCTTTTGTAAAGAATAATAATCTGAAAGCCCAGACACATTAACACCATTCAAGGTTTCAAAATTGATATCTGTTGCTTTCTCGTTCTTTATTCCCAATTTAGAAACAGATAATACCTTCCCTACGATCAGATGGGTATTGTTTGATTTTATCTTGATGTCATCAAAAAGTTCTAAAGCAATATGAAGCGGAGACTCTTCCACAAATGGGCATTTCATCCCGGTTCTATATGTGGGCGTTAAGCCTACTTCTTTAAATTCACTTTGTCCCTTGGGGTAGCGCGCCGATGTTTGATGTCCCTTCATATACATGTCTTCCGAAATTAAATTAAAACTGTAATGTCCATACTTAAGGATATTTTCATAGGTATGTCTTTCGACACTCGTAGGTCTTTGAATGAACCCCATTAATGGCGGGTTGGCTCCAAGATGTGTAATGGAATTGAAAATAGCTATATTCTCATCGCTGCCTGTACCTGAGCCAATTAAAAAAGCTGGCTTTGCTCCTGAAAGTGAATTGAGAAATGACGTGTATTCTCTGTCTTCCATTTCTTTAAATTGTTTGGAGACTGTGGTTTGCATAGCTATGATGGTTTAGTTTTTAGCTGCCAGAATACTCGAAGAGGTTGTTTTCGGTTTCCCATAAACGTACTGATAAATCGTATTTAAGATCTAATTTTACACGTAATAAATCCCAACAAACAATACTGATATGCTCGGCAGTTGGAATGAAATTATTGAATTCTGGACAATCTAGATTTAGGTTTCGATGATCAAAACGTTCAATAATTTCATCATTAATGATTTCTTTCAGAACTTTTAAATCAATCACATAGCCCGTTTCAGGGTCTATTTTCCCATCAACCCATACTTCTAATACGTAATTGTGACCATGGAAATTAGGGTTGTTACATTTCCCAAATATCAAATCATTCTTTTCATCTGCCCAATCTGGGCGATAGAGTCTGTGGGCGGCATTAAATTTTGCGATTCTACAAACTTTCATTATAAATAACTTTTTAAGGAGTCTCCATAGGACTGAATGATTAATTTAAACCAAAATGTATAGGCCTCAGGGTTCTCATTCATGTTCTTCTCAAGAGCTGTAATTGAGACCCATTTGAAGTCCATTGCCTCCTCGGGGTTTAACTTAGGGTTTTCATCAGATTGACCAACAAAAACATGATCTAGCTCATGTTCGATTAATCCGTTCTCGAAGTCTACTTTGTAAAGAAACTTGAATACATATTCAAGGTCTGTATCCATTCCCATTTCCTCTTTTAATCTTCGGTTCGCAGCAGCTAATGGAAGCTCAGCGGGATATGGGTGGCTGCAACAGGTGTTCGTCCAAAGCCCTGGTGAGTGGTATTTTCCGTTTGCTCTGCGCTGGAGCAGTAATTCTTTCTGAGAGTTAACAATAATAACGGAGAGTGCACGATGTAATAAACCCAATCTGTGTGCTTCAATTTTCTCCATAGTACCAGTCGGCTGGTCTTGTGCATCTACCAGTTGAACTTCAATCATATTAAAGAATATTTAGATTGTGACGCACATAAGAGGTAACAAGAATGCGTGCTTTTTTTCGGTTTGGAATTCTTACCCGTTCTTCTAAGATTGTTGCGGCTTGCGTCCGTTGAATTTTTTTAAACAACTTAAAATAGTATTTATAAGCCATGTAAACACCAAAACGTGCTTGTTTTGGCAACATAAGGATTCCTTCGTAACCAAGTCTAAAGTCTTTTTCAATGTCTTCTTCAATTTCTTTTTTGACGATGTTATTGAATTCGGTCATATGTATACCTGGAAAATAAGTTCTTCCTAACTCATTGAAATCATCATTTAGATCTCGTAAAAAGTTAATTTTTTGAAAGGCTGAGCCAAGCTTCATTGCATTCATTTTTAGTCGATCGTATTCTGACTCGTCGCCACCAACAAATATCTTTAGACACATTAAGCCCACTACCTCAGCAGAGCCTAGTATATAGCGATCGTATGTTTCTTTGTCATGAACTTTTTTATAAAGGTCCATTTCCATTGAATTTAAAAAAGTTTCAATGAGCTCATGCGAGATATTGTATTTGTTTACTGCCCATTGAAATGAATTTAGAATAGGATTTAGAGATATTTTTTTCTCAATAGCCTCGTAAGTGTTTTCTTTAAATT
>CAJJCU010000155.1 GCA_905182775.1 uncultured Flavobacteriales bacterium | reverse complement strand
AATTCCACCACTCGAGCATTTGTTCTTTATTAGAACAGGTAAAAATTGAGCGGGAGACGGGATTCGAACCCGCGACCCCAACCTTGGCAAGGTTGTGCTCTACCAACTGAGCTACTCTCGCTTATGTAAAAACGATGTACCGATGTACAACGGGCGACAAATTTATAAATTTTTTATGATTCTAAAGAATGCACGGTAATAAATATTTCATCTTTTTAAAGAAATTTACCGTTGGATAATTAACTATTTTTGTAGGACCTATGAATTCTTCCGCTGCAAAACAATTCAAATTTGACAAAGCATACCTTAGACTGGCTGCTAGTTGGTCTAGACTTTCTCAATGCACTCGCAAACAAGTGGGCGCTATTATTGTGAAAGACGAGATTATTATCTCAGATGGTTTTAATGGTACGCCTGCCGGTTTTGATAACTGCTGTGAAAATGAAGAAGGCTTGACACATTGGTATGTTTTACATGCAGAAGCCAATGCGATTCTCAAAGTAGCAAAATCAACGAATAACTGTAAAGGCGCGACGCTTTACCTTACACATTCTCCTTGTAGAGATTGCAGCAAGCTGGTTCTGCAGTCTGGAATTTCTCGAGTTGTTTTCCGAGAAGCATACAAAGACCCTTCGGGAATTAATTTTCTTAAAAATGCAGGAGTTGACATCATACAAATTGACCGAATAGATGACTAATTCAAATCGTTCAGATTTCCTTCCTATTATTATTTCAATTGCCATCTGTTTAGGGTTTGGCGTATCGGCGCTCATTTGGAATCCATATAACACCAAACAGAAGTCAAAAGAGGTACAAAAACTCGAAGACATTCTGAATCTTCTCGACGAAAAGTATGTCGATGAAGTAGACACTAAAAGTGTTTTTGACGAAACGATTGTCGAAATGCTTCACAAGCTTGACCCTCATAGCAACTATATTCCTGCTGAGGAAATGAAAGCACTAGCAGAAAGTATTGATGGTAATTTTGGAGGCATCGGTGTTCGTTTTTTCAAGCTAAGAGATACCATCTGTGTTTCTAGCATTATTGCAGGTTCACCCTCAGAATCGATTGGCTTACGGGCCGGGGATCAGATTATTGAAATTGAAAAAGAAAATGCAGCCGGCGTTGAAATCACCAACGATGCAATCATGAAAAAATTAAAGGGAGAAAAAGGAACTGGTGTAAATATATTGGTAAACCGTTATGGAACTATTTTACCATTTAGAATTGAAAGAGGTACCATCCCTATAAAATCAGTTGTTGCGGCGTATATGATAAACCCCAATACAGGTTACATTAAAATTGACCAATTTTCAATACCGACATCAAGAGAGTTTAGACTCGCCTCCTTGAATTTAAAAAACCAGGGGATGACAAGAATGGTTCTTGACCTCAGAAATAATGGAGGAGGAGTACTTCAGGGTGCTGTTGAAATAGTAGATGAGTTTCTTAAAGTTGGACGAAAGATTGTAAGTACGCGGGGTGAGAATTCGCCTAAACAGACTTATATGTCTAATTCTGGAGGCCTTCTTGAAAATGTAAAATTAGCAGTCTTAATCAATTCTGGCTCTGCATCCGCGAGCGAAATAGTGGCAGGAGCGATTCAAGATAACGATAGAGGAATTATAATTGGTAGACGTTCCTTTGGAAAAGGCCTCGTACAGGAAGATCAACAATTGAGAGATGGGAGTAGCGTTAGGATTACAATTGCGAGATACTACACCCCGTCTGGACGGTGTATTCAGCGCCCCTATTCTGGAGATTACGATGCTTATTATGAAGATTTAAACCGCACAGAAGAATCAATGTTTTCGATTGACTCCTCTGTCTTCGTCGATTCTCTATCATTTAAAACTTTAGCAGGAAGAACGGTATATGGGGGAGGAGGAATTAGCCCTGATAAGTTTATCCCATACGATACAAGCGGATCAAGTTATTATCTGAGCTCAATGGAATGGAGCGGTGCATTTAACCAATTTACATTTGATTGGGCTAAAAAGAAACAGTGGTTTGAAAATAGGAAATGGACCTCATTTAGTGACTTTGACCAGTCGTTTGATAGCTCTGATTTGGTGTCAAAATTGAGAGACTATGTGGAGACTGAATTTAAGATCGTTCCCTCAAACGAGGGTGAATTCAAGCACAGCAACCAAAGGATTGCAAGGCGTTTAAAAGCAGAGCTTGCACGTCAATTTTGGAATGAAGATGGGTTTTATAAGGTTTATAACAGAACAGACGCGGCTGTGAATGCAGCGATTCAGAGCTTGTCAGAGTAAATTACTTCAACAGCAACTTCATTTGTTCGTCCCAATACTTGCCAAGGAGGATTGTATCCTAAATACTGAATGGCCCCGATAGGCTTCAAGTTTTCTGCCTTCATAAATTGTAAAAGTCTTTTAGCATGTTTTTTGATTTTCACGTCATTAGCGAACCCTGTAAATGCTAGAACAGCATATGTTTTTGGTTGGATTTGCACAAGCTCAATCTCCCCCGAATTGGGCTCTGGAAGATTTTCATACGAATGTTCTTTTGGCATCACAAAAGACATTGTAGACCCCTCTCCTATTTCCATGATGACTGGGGAGGTCATGGCTATTTTCTGATTTTCTTTATTCCCTCCAAAAATATAATTCGCTATTGTTTTAAATCCACTTTTAGAAGACTTGTCATAAGCACCATCCTCCATTGACGTCTTTGCAACATTCATTGCCTCATAATTTCTAATTTCAAAGTTTTCAAAGGATTCAACGACCTTAAAATTTGGAGATTCAATTCTCGCTGTTCTGTAGGCCATAAATAACTGGCTCATTAATATTAATACAAAAACAACGGAAAAGAAGTAAGAAGAGCGTGTCATAATTTAATTGTTTTTGAGTTTTTTTAAAAATTTGAGTTTGCGTGGTTTACTTACAGACATAACGTAAGGATGGTATGGATTATTTTTAACAAAATCCTGATGGTATTTTTCGGCTGGATAAAATTTTATCATTTTTTCAATTGTCGTTGTTATGTCGGTGAAGAGTTCTTGTCTCTTTAAATTCAAAATAAACTGCCTAGCCAAATCCCTTTGAGAATCCTCTTTAAAAAATATCGCAGAACGGTACTGCGTACCTTTATCTGGACCCTGTTGATTTAGAGTACTTGGATCGTGAGAATTAAAAAAAACCTCTAAGAGCTTTTCATAAGTAACTCGATCTGATCGAAAGGTTACTTTAACGGCTTCTGCATGACCCGTTGATCCCGAACATATTTGCGAATAGGTCGGGTTTGTAACCGTTCCTCCGCAATATCCAGATTCGGCATCAATAACTCCCTCAACTGTTTCGAAAATGGCCTCTACACACCAGAAACATCCTGATGCAAAGTAGGCGACTTCACGCTGAGCTTGTACAGAAAGTACAGAACATAATATGGCAGTAAGTATATAAAATCTTATCACCATTTATAAACACATAAAACCAATTAAGGTTCTAATTGCTTATCCATTCCTGTGCTTCTCTGCAGTAAATGCGAGAAAAATAACTAGGACAATAGACACAATTGTGCCTACAGCTATCCAAATAGTAGTATCGTGAAACATAGTTTTAGTTTGAGTTATATCAAATATACAAATAAACTGCCTAAAAACCAAGACATTAGCAACTTTTGTCTTCTTTATGATTCATAAAAACCGTGAAAGCCATGCTTTAATTCGCTTAATTAAAAAGAAGGACTATCGAGATTGTCTAAAGGATTTGCTGTGCAATTATGAGTCTTTTTATTGGGGAAAGAGCAACTGCAATTGGCCTCGCTAATTAATGTTTATCCCTTTTATTGAGGGTAATTGCAAGGTCATTATTTGCGGCGAACAACGATAAGCTCGGCTTAGTTCTGGTCTTTTCTATAATTAATATAGGTAAATAAAATCACGAGAACAATGGTAAGTATCGTCGCTACAGCTATCCAAAATGTAACATCGTAAAGCATGGTCCTTGTAAAATACAAAAAAAAGAGCGATTAATCCTATAAACAACTAAAAACAAGTTACTTACAAAAACAAATAGCTAGCTTTTAATGAACTCGACCTTCCTGTTTTTTAGACCTAAGACGTATATACCGGCCTTTAGTTTGGACACATCAAGCATCCCGCCAGAGGACCAATCCGTTTGGCCATAAGACCTCCCAAATAGAAAAATGAACCCTATTAAATAAATAACTTTTGTTTCCAATCTTGGGCTTCTTGAGATGTTAAAAGACCTAAGTTAAGCAAGTAGGAAACAACCTTCTGATGAGGAGCGATGAGATCTGTTTCATTTTTACCCCACGCCGTTTGGTTTAACCACTTCTTGACTTGATGCAGGTTTAGGTTATAGCGCCATGAAATTATTTCAGGTGTCCGCGGGTCTAATTTAACCGCTTCCGCTTTTTTAGCCACGATGTCACACATGATCTGTAATTCACTCATGTGATTTTGAATCACCTCATTTCTAGCTGCAATAACAAAAGAGGGCCATGGCGTTACAATATCATCTATTCTTCTACATTTCTTTTGCTCCGTATAAGGGTGTGTCGTATATTTCTCCCATAAAAAGGCCTGGGCTTCATTGTTTTCAAGCGCCCAAAGCCCGCCATAGATGTCTCCAACTATATTGAATTTCATTTGATCTGTTTTCCAGCCTTGTTGATGCCCTAGCACATAGGCCATTAAGTGTGAACCCGATGCTTCTCGTGAGATAGCAAAGGTTCTCTCCTTTAACTGTTTTATGTCTTGAATTCTAGAATGAAAAGGGACATGAATCCCCCAATAAAGAGGAGACTGAACAAATACACGTAAAATAGAAGCATCTAAATCTTGTAAAATCGCCCGTGTAATCCCTTCTGTTAACACAACGGCAACATCAATTGATCCAGTCTGTAAACCTTTAATCATCTGTCCTGTCCCCCCGCTCATGTCAGACCAGTGAAGAGACAAGCCCTGATTGCGAAACAAACCTTCTTCAATAGCCAATCTCCAGGGGTAATTAAAGTGCTCTGGAACACCTCCTACCTTAAGACCTAAAAAATCACTTGGGTTGGAATATTTGTTTTTCATATAGTGTATTATACTTCCCTTTGTTTTTAATCAATTCCCTATGCGTTCCCGACTCAATGATATTCCCGTTTTCCATAACAAAAATGAGATCAGCTTTTTGAATCGTACTCATTCTATGTGCGATCACGATTGATGTCCTGCCTTTTGTAATATAATCTGTTGCATTCTGAATTAATATTTCAGAATCGTTATCAACGCTCGATGTCGCCTCGTCTAGAATTAAGACCTGAGGATTATATACATAAGCACGAATAAATGAGAGCAGTTGTCTTTGTCCCACGGAGAGCACACTGCCTCGTTCTCCAATGGAATAGTCATATCCGCCTGGAAGCTGTGAAATAAAGTCATGGGCACCAACTGCTTTGGAAGCCTTGATGACTTGCTCCCTTGAAATAGACTCATCTCCTAGTGTAACATTGTTATGGACCGTATCTGAAAACAAAAATATATCCTGAAGTACTACCGCAATATTCTTGCGCAAATAAGCCAATTGTATGTCTTCAATGTTAACCACACCTATCCTGATTTCACCCTTCTGATGTTCATAAAAACGGCCTAAAATATTTACAATCGTTGACTTTCCAGCGCCCGTTGATCCAACAATCGCAACAGTTGTTCCTTTTTTGATTTTCAGGTTAATGTCTTTCAATACATCTTGACCCTCAGTATATGCGAAAGAGACATTTTTAAAGAATATATCCGCATTAAAGTTCACCTCAGTTAATTGCCCTCCCTCTTGGTGTTGAGTGTCATGGTCTAAAATCTCAAAAATCCGCTCCGCTCTAACGACTCCCCTTTGCAGCACATTAAACTTATCAGCGAGCTGTCTAATTGGTCTATAAAGCTGATAGATCCACAATGTAAATGCGATGATTTGACCATACATGGCTTTTATTTCTATTGGCGATTTTCCTTCTACACGAAGCGCACCCCAAACCAATAAAAAAGCAATCGATAAGGAGCTGAGAATTTCCACAACGGGAAAAAAAATCGAATTCGCCCATACCGCATTGATGTGTGCACGTCGGTGACCTTTATTGATCTCGACAAACTTTGCATACTCTTCTTTATTTTTGTTGAAGATTTGAACAATTGACATGCCAGACAAGTGTTCCTGTATAAAGGTATTGAGCTTTGTTACCTGCAGACGTTCTAGTTGAAAGCTAGAGCGCATTGCTTTTGCAAAAATTCGTGTCGCTAGAATCAAAAGAGGTATCGGAATAAGTGTCATTAAAGAAAGCTGCCAGTTTGTTGCAAACATCAAGGAGAGTACCATGGTCAAAGAAATAAGGTCGCCAGATATTTCCATAATTCCAGAGGAGAACACCTGAGTCACAGCCTCAAGGTCTGATACAACACGAGTAACCAAGGCTCCCACAGGAGTCTTGTCGAAATACTTCATTCTAAAAGAAACAATGTGTTTAAAAAGATTCTTTCGAAGGTCTCTAATTACGGATTGAGCCAATAGGTTCGAAAAGTAACTCGATAAAAACTGTAAAATCCCCTCAAAAAACAAAAGACAAGCAATTGCTATAGACCAAGTTAAAAGCAGGGATTGATTTTGACTTTGAACAATGTATTTATCAACCATGTCACCTATGAGATAAGGCCTAAATGGACTCAAAAAAGACAAGAGAAGAACACAGAATGCAGCACTAAAAAAAACAACCTTGTATGGACGTGCATACTGAACGAGACGCCCGAACATTTTTAGGTTTTTTCTATTCGTATCCATGGAAGAACAAATTTACTTTAAAACAAACGTTACTACTACTTTTGTTTAAAAAAAACAAGGTGAATTGAATCCAGAAAAACCGAGACTTCTAAAAAGCTTATTTAGTTTGGGGAAACTATTATTTTATGTACTTTTGCAGTCTATTTCCAAATGGGAAAATCATGGGTGTAAAAATTTTTACAGGAAGAGCTTCTGAAACCTTAGCAAAGCAAATTGCAAGCGAATATGGTCAGGAACTCGGAAAAGTTAATGTCAACGTATTCAGCGATGGCGAATTTCAACCATCATTGGAAGAAACGGTTCGTGGGCAAGATGTTTTTATCATCCAATCGACAATGCCTCCAACAGAAAATCTTTTTGAGCTATTGTTACTCATAGATGCCGCGAGACGTGCTTCAGCTAGAAAAATCATTGCTGTGATGCCTTATTTCGGATTTGCAAGACAAGACAGAAAAGACAAGCCTAGAGTCGCAATCGGAGCCAAATTAAAGGCGAATATGTTAATGGCTGCAGGAGTAGACAGGATCATGACGATGGATTTTCATGCTGACCAAATTCAAGGCTTTTTTGAGGTTCCCGTGGACCACCTTTATGCTTCTACATTGTTTTTAAAAGAAATTGAAAAATTAAATTCAAATAATTTAGTGATCGCAGCACCTGATGTTGGCGGCGCTAAAAGAGCAAACTCATATTCTAAAAAACTGAATTGTGGCCTTGCACTTTGTCATAAACATCGCAAGAAACCAAATGAAATAGCAGAAATGACTGTCATCGGAGATGTCGCTGGTAAGGATGTTTTAATTATCGATGATATGTGCGATACCGCAGGTACGTTAACTACGGCTGCTGATTTATTAATTGAAAAAGGAGCCTTAAGTGTTCGTGCTTTCTGCACGCACCCTGTCCTTTCCGGTCCAGCTTATGATCGTATCAATGCATCTCAAATTACTGAGCTCATCGTTACTGACACGATCCCTTTAAATGGAACAAGCGAGAAAATCCGTGTAATTACAGTTGCGGGATTGTTCTCAGATGTCATCCAAAAACTAATTAAAAACGAATCAATTAGTTCACACTTTGTAATATCTTAAAATAAAATAAAATGAAAAAAGCACAATTGAGCGGTTCGCTTAGAGCGAACGTAGGGAAAAAGGACGCTGCTGCACTAAGAGTAGACAATAGAGTGCCTTGTGTACTTTACGGACAAGGTGAGCAAACTCACTTCTCCGTAAAAAGAGTAGAATTAGACAAGATCATCTTTTCGCCTGATGTATATCAGGTCGAACTCGATATTGAAGGAAAGAAAGCATTGGGTATTGTCCGTGAGGTTCAACAACACCCTGTTAAAGACACCCTTCATCATGTTGACTTTTACGAATTAAATGAGGGTAAAAAAGTTAGAGTTGACCTACCCGTAAGAACTGAGGGGGCCGCAAAAGGAGTGTTGAATGGTGGTAAGCTAAACATAGCATTCAGAACCTTGTCATGCTACGGTCTTCCTGGAGACCTTCCTGATGCAATTACATTGGATATTTCACCAATTCGAATTGGACAATCGATTCGAGTTTCTGAAGTTAGCATTGCTGGAGTTACAATTCTTGATCCTGCTAATGCAGTTGTATTAGGTGTTAAGATTTCTCGTGGAGCCGTTGATGAAGATGAAGAAGAAGAGGTTGAAGGAGCTGCTGAAGATGGAACCGCTGAAGGTGAAGAAAAATCAGAAGAATAAACTTCTATTTATTACATATTTAAAGCCGCCTTGTGCGGCTTTTTTTTGCTAAAATTTCACAAATGAAATCCTGAACACACCTTTTTCAATCGAATTCACTAAATTCGTTACCCCTATTATGATATCAAAATCTCTCATTATCATCCCTACTTACAACGAAAAAGAAAACGTTGCTCAAATGATTGATGCCTTATTAATCCTAAGCACTGATTTTCATGTCCTTTTTGTAGACGACAATTCTCCCGATGGGACTGCAGATCTTATTGAACTGGCTATTGAAAAGCATCCTGATCGCATTTTTATTGAAAAAAGAAATGGGAAACTAGGTCTAGGGACCGCATACATTCATGGTTTTAAATGGGCTATTGAAAAAAATTACAACTATGTTTTTGAAATGGACTGTGATTTCTCACACGACCCCAAAGACCTCATTCGCCTTCAAGCAGAATTAGACAAAGGCGCGGACCTTGTTGTAGGTTCTCGTTATTGTAAGGGAGGGAAGGTCAAAAACTGGCCGTTAAAAAGGATCTTGATGTCCTATTTCGCAAGTGTATATGTTCGAATTATTTTATTTATCTCAATTCGTGATACAACTGCAGGCTTTAAAGGGTATCGAATTAATGTTTTAGAAAAAATAAATCTAGACGCAGTTACCTTTAAAGGGTATGCCTTTCAAGTTTGTATGAAATATGCAGTAATCAAACATGGATTTAAAGCTAAGGAAATTCCGATCACTTTTGTTGATCGTATCCATGGAGAATCCAAAATGAGCACAGGGATATTTAAAGAAGCCTTTTTTGGCGTTTGGAAAATGAGACACATGAAACTATAATGAATTATTTATTAAAAAATGGGATTCTTATTAATGAAGGATCTAAAAAACAAGCAGACCTCCTTATTAAGGATGGTAGAATTGAAAAAATAGGCAAAACCCTATCAGACTCTTCGGCGAAGGTTATTGACTTGAATGGGAGCTTTGTGCTTCCAGGATGTATTGATGATCAAGTGCACTTCCGTGAGCCCGGATTAACACATAAAGGAACTATATATACTGAGTCAAGAGCGGCCGTTGCCGGCGGCATAACCTCTTTTATGGAAATGCCTAACACATTTCCTAATGCGACTACTCAAAAATTACTACAAGACAAATATGATGTAGCAGCTGAAAACTCCTTAGCTAATTATTCTTTTTTTATGGGGGCGACCAATGACAACCTCGATGAGGTTTTAAAGACCAATCCGAATACTGTTTGCGGAATTAAGGTCTTTATGGGTTCCTCTACAGGAAATATGTTAGTAGACAATGCCCAAACATTGGAGGGTTTGTTTTCAAATGTTTCTATGCTCATCGCTACCCACTGTGAAGATGAGGCGACTATAAAAAAGAATTTACAAAAAGCAATCGATACTTATGGAGATGCTATTCCTGCAGAGATGCATCCCGTAATTCGCAATGAAGAAGCTTGCTATCTTTCTTCCTCTTTGGCTGTTAATCTTGCTAAAAAACATGGTGCTAGGCTTCATGTATTACATATTTCAACTGCAAAAGAGACAATGTTATTTGAAAATAACTTACCCCTTATTGAAAAGAAAATTACTGCCGAAGCTTGCGTACACCATTTGTGGTTTTCTGATGAAGACTATATAAAACACGGAACAAAAATCAAGTGGAATCCTGCTGTGAAAAGTGGTCAAGACCGAGAGGGAATATGGAAAGCCTTACTTGATAATAGAATTGATGTGGTAGCAACAGACCACGCTCCGCATACCATAGAGGAAAAAAGCAAGTCTTATATGCAAGCCCCCTCTGGTGGCCCGCTGGTACAGCATGCCCTTTTGAGCATGTTTGAACACGTTAAAAATGGAAGGATCTCAGTTGAACGAGTTGTTGAAAAAATGGCACATAACCCCGCTGTTTTATTTCGAATTAAGGATCGAGGCTTTATTCGCGAAGGGTATTTTGCGGACCTTGTTGTTGTTAAACCAACAAAAAGTCAAGTGGTCGCCCCCGATAATATCTTGTATAAATGCGGGTGGTCACCTTTTGAAGGGACCCAGTTTTCAAATACGATTGACCGAACATTTGTAAACGGAAGACTTGTTTATGAAGACAACGAGCTTCATGAGCCCGGAAGTGGAAAACGCTTAGAATTCGACTATTAAAGATGAAAAAAGGCTTATTTATAATACTAATAGCTTTGTTTTCCTGTACAAATTCGGAGAACCAGAAACACCTATCTAAGGATAAGTTTATGAAGGTCTATGGGGAAATCATGACCCTAGAAAGTTATTATAAAATGAACTTTAGAAGCCCTAATATTTATAAGGATTCACTTATAAGAGCTGTAGATAAAGTCCTTTTAAAGAACAACGTTTCCTTTGAAGAATTCGACAAAACCTATGTTTTTTATTCTGCACATCAGGAAGAATTTCAGGAATTAAATAATGTCCTCATAGAGCACTACTCGCAAAAAAAGCTATAAGCTAACCTGTATTGACCGAATCTGTTTTGCTAGAAATTGAGTTGCCGAAGTGTCAAAAACAGCAGCATTTTCAGTGGTCATAAAATGACAAGTGTTTCCTTTAGATATTTGTGCCCGCATGAATTCATTTCGAGACAAATAGTCCTTTAATTTATTTGCAACAATAGGACCCTGTGAGACCACCTGAATATGATTTCCAACCGATTTCTTTACATGCTCAATAACCAAAGGGTAATGGGTACAAGCAAGGAGGATTGTGTCAATAGCCGCGTCTTTTTCTAATAATTCTTTAATGTCATTTTCGATGACTTTCTCTCCTATATCGGTATGGTGCTTGTTTGATTCAATTAAAGGGACCCACATCGGACAAGCGTGCTGAACCACTTTAATGTTCGGGGAAAATTTTTCAAGCTCTATTTTATATGATGATGACTGTACCGTTCCTTGTGTCCCTAGTATTCCGATGCAATTGCTTTTACTCATTGCACCGATTGTTTCTGTACTAGGACGAATAACCCCAAGCACTCTAAAGTCAGGGTCCTCATTAAGTAAGTCGATTTGCTGCAGCGTTCTTAGGGCTTTAGCAGAGGAAGTATTACAAGCAAGTATTACAAGCCGACATCCTTTCTTTTGAAGAAACCTAACGGCTTCTAAAGTGAAATCATGAACAACTTCAAAAGACCGGTTCCCGTAGGGCGCCCTAGCGTTGTCTCCCAAGTAGATATAATCATACTCTGGCAAAACCTTTAAGAATTCTTGCAGTATGGTTAAACCCCCATAACCGGAATCAAAAACTCCGATAGGACCGATTGTATTCATAATTCAAATCTACAAAAAAAGGGCAACCATTGTTGCCCTTCAATATTTAGTCTGCCTAAAAGAAAGAAGCTTATTCAGCTTTCAAAGCAGCCTCTAATCTTAATAATTCAGTCATGACCTCTTGTGTCATGTCAATTCCACCTTTTGAGTACAAAGTAACTGTCTCGTCCAAAACGTATGATACTTTCTTGCTTTCTGCAATATTGTTAACCGCTGTTTGAACCAAATCAAGAATAGGCTTATTGAGCTCTTGACCATAAATTTGCATTTGTTGCTCTAGCTCTGTTTGTCTCGTCTCAAGACCTTGTTGTTTTTTCATCAACTTTTCTTGCTCCATTTTTTGAATTACTGGAGACCAATCTTTTTCATTTTGTTGGTAACGAAGATATGCAGATTCAAAAGCCTTATTCATTTCTTGAAGCTCACGGACTCCTTCTGATTCAAACTCTTTTAGCTTAGCCATAGCATCTTTACGCGATTGAAGGGTGTCCAAAAGCTCCTGAGAGTTGATGTGTCCAATCTTGGTTTGTGCTTCCGCCTGAAAGCCCATAAGGAGCATAATTGCTATGAATACTGTGTTTTTCATTTTTGTTTATTTATTTATTTATTATTCACTAATTCCCATTTCATCTAAAATATCATCACTGATATCATATTCACTTGCAGCAAAAATCAAGCTGCTTTGATTGGCTTTATCAAAAACCAAATCATAACCATCACTTTTAGATATCTTTTTTAAAGCTGTATAAATTCGATCCTGAATCGGCTTAATAAGCTCTTGGCGCTTTTGAAAGTAATCCCCTTCGCTTCCAAAATGCAGCGTCTGCAAATCTAAGGCCTCTTGTTCTAGGTTTTCAAGCTCCTCTTTACGTTTAGTTTTTTCTTCACTCGGCAATAGAATCTCTTCTCGTTCGAAGTTGCTTCTTTTCACCTTTATAGCTGTATAACGATCCTCTATTTCTTTCGTCCATCGCTCAGCCACCTTGTCAAGCTTTTCTTTAGCCTGCGTGTATTCCGGGACCTTACTCAGAATATAGTCCGAATCAATATATGCATATGATTGACTATAGGCAAAGGTTGTGCCAAAAAACAAAATAAGAAAGAAAATATATTTCAACATAAGTTACAATTGACCAATTGAACGCCGAAGATAAGCAATTATTGTAAAGGCGGATACACTATGTCGTTCATAGGAGAAAGATAAAATCGCCTTTCCGATATTGAAGGTGGATTCTATGCTTTGATCAGCTTTATAACCGCACGCTTATTTTTGAGAAGAACCTCGATAAAGTATGGGCCTACTGCCAATTCAGAAACATCAATCTCTTGAAGCTGAAAGCTACTTTCTAGGCTTTTAACCTTGCGGCCAAAGTGATCCCGAATAGTTACAGTAAAAGAACCTTGCCCCTGGAACTCTAATTTAAAAATGTCATTTACGGGATTAGGATAAAGTTTAAGCCCTTTTATGCCCAAGTCGCTAATGTCCGCTGTGCATTCTGTTTTCAAAGACTCAAACCAATAAAAAGCATCCGTTAAAGAAGGAAGTACACAATCATTATGCATCCCATCTCCTTTCGAAATTGCCTCAACGTTCTGAGCACCATTAGCGGTCATTGCAGCTTCTGCTGCCAAAGCGTTTTGAAAGGATACCTGTTCGTCTCCTGAACAGTAAAACATCTTAATTGGCCGTGCAGGCAACCAATCATGGTTATCATTCATGGCCATTGCCTGCCAAATAGGATGCGTTTGCCCTGATGCAGCATTTAAAAAGTTTTCAAGAACCGAATCTTCAACAAAGGCCTGAATCTCTTGGGGCAGTTGGTTGTTTAAACTTCCCATACCAAGGGTATAGTTGTTCCCATCAAAATACGGCTCAACGATTTCATCATATGGAGACTTAAGTATATCAGAATAGCTCGAGTAAAGGTTTCCGTATACATGTTGATAGGAAGCCATCATATATATGATATAACCAGGGTTTGAGTATGACGCGGCCAAAATAGTATCCGCCATAGCTCCTGTGATTTCATAAGGTCCAGAGCACGGAGCAGAAGCGATCACATTAAACTCCTCAAGTAAATTGTTGTCTTCTATATATTTATGAGTCGCCATTGCCGCATGACCCCCTTGAGAATATCCTGTTAAAAAAACCTCCCCATTATCGGGTTCCATCCCGGGTATTTCAGCTAGCTCTTGGGCCTCTCGCACCGCGCGAATCATGTCCAAAGTTGCTGTAGCTTCAGATTCTCCATGACAATATGGGTGTAGACCTGGTCCCTCTCCCATTCCTAGATAATCTGGAAGAACAACTTGATAACCACCAGCGGCGAAAATACGGCCAATATAGGTTTCTTGTATGTCTTCAGAAGGAACATCAACCTTTCGTAAGCTTGTGCCGTGTTCATAAACAGCAAGGGGGAAACCTTGACAGTCTGGGCTCACAGGTATGCAAAAGGCACCCGACGCAATCGTTGGAGAGCCATCAACATCAACTGTATTGTAAATAATTTTGTACGTATCAACCGAATAGGTTAGCGGTAATCCAGAGGCCAGCATTAGGTTTTCTGGGGGCATTGTATTTAAAAAAGTAGCAGATATAAAGTACTGTGCTTGACTCGTGCCTAGAGTAAAAATGAAGGCAAATAATAAAATGATTTTGGTTGGGAACATAGGTCACGTGATTTTGTGACATGTAAATTAAGGAAATAAGCTGACAGATAAAAAAATAGAAGTCTAGATTTTCCTATTAAAGCTCTCCTAAGTTCATTCCTATCGTAAAACTCAATTTTGGATAAAACCCTTTTTGACTTATTGATTGATCTGTTGCACCACCAAAACCATCGGCCCAAGAATCAAGCTTATCAAAGCCAATCCCATAGTCTAAGCCCAACATCCCAAACATGGGTAAGAAAACTCGAATACCAACTCCGGCTGCCCTTTTAACATTGAAAGGATTAAAGTTTTTAAAATTTGGATACGTATTACCCGCCTCAACGAAAGTAAGCGCATAGAATGTAGCGGAAGGGTTCAATGATATTGGATAACGAAGCTCTAAAGTGTATTTCGCAATTATTGGGTCGCCCCCTGCCGAAGAAACATTCTGATCCTCGTAACCTCTTAGCGCTATAATCTCTCTTCCTCCTAGTTGATTCACTCCCGACAAACCACTTCCACCCATAGAGTATCGGTCAAACGGAGTGATGCCCTTAGCGTTGTTGTAAGCGCCGATATAGCTAAAGCCAAACCTAGGCATTAAAACAAGTTTTTTATTGGGCGACAAGGGAACATACCACTCTCCAGTAAATCTAAATCGGTAGTACTCTAAATACTTGTAGCGGTCTTGATTCGTGGCGTTTGAATAATCAACCTCTTTGAATAAAGAATAAGGCAATGTTGCCTTTGCTAAAAATCTAAAGTTAGAACCACTTTGCGGATATATCGGAGCACTTACCGAGCTTCTTTGAAGTGTGTATTGAAATGCAATATCATTGGCATACCCTTGTGTAAACAATGGAAACCTGAAGTCATTTACAACATCATAATACTGATAACTCAGCTCGTAACGTGCCGTAAAATAATCATCGGGCCATTTTTTTCTTCGCCCCAAGCCTATTCCTGTTCCTGTGATTGAAAGACCATTATAATCTGGGTTTGAGCGGATGAGACCATTGGAGCTCAAGGCTGTATTGTTTACCCAAAAAGAAAGAGAGTTCGGTTTTTTACCTCCCAACCATGGTTCCGTAAACGAGAAGTTATACCCTTGATAATACCGGCCATTGGATTGCGCACGAATTGATAGCCTTTGGCCATCACCACCAGGTAGCGGGGTCCAAGCGGACTTTTTGAAGAAGTTCTTGGTTGAGAAGTTATTAAATGTAAGCCCAAGCGTCCCAATAATTCTTCCAGAGCTCGTAGGCCCTGCACCACCATAACCTCCAGAAAGTTCAATTTGATCTGAAGATTTTTCCTCGACAATATACTCTATGTCGACGGTACCCTTTGCTGGATTTGGAAGCGGGTTGACTTGAAAAGCCTGCTCGTTAAAGAACCCAAGCTGTGCTAACTCACGCTGAGTTCTCATAATATCTGCCTTATTAAAAAGATCGCCCGGCTTTGTACGGATTTCACGAATAATAACATAGTCATTGGTTTTCGTATTCCCCTTAACTGTTACTGTTCCAATGCGAGCCTCCTTGCCCTCGAGCATTCTCACTTGGTAATTGATGTGGCGTTCCTTGACATTTGTCTCAACGGGTATGATTTGAAAAAACAAATAACCTCGATCCATGTACAAGGATGAAATATCACGCCCATCTCCGTTACCAAAAATACGTTGCTCCAAAAGCGATTTGTTATATAAATCGCCATTCTTAATGCCTAAAATAGTATCCAAATAAGAGGACCGATATTTGGTATTTCCTGTCCAATCGATGTCTCCAAAATAATATTTACCTCCTTCATTAACCGTCAGGTCAATCACAATGTTTTTCTCATCAATTTGATAAACTGTATCTTTTGTAATTTCTGCATCTCGCAATCCAATACCATTGAATTTGTCAATAATGGCAAGCTTATCCGTTTCATAGGTGGACTCCGTAAATTTGGACCGTTTAAAGATTCGAAGAATGGATTTCTTTTTAGTATCCTTCATGGCTAATTTAAGTTTCCACATTGGGATCTGCGAAACGCCGTTTATTCTTATTTCTTTAATCCCAACCTTTGCCCCTTTTTTAATGTTAATTGAGAAGAGCTCAGAGTTGTTAATAACGGTGTCTTTTATTCGTCTGATTTCCACTCCTACATTATAAAATGACTTGTCTCTAAAGTATCCTCTAATTTGATTTTTTGTTTGAAAAACAAGGTTCTCTGTTATCGTTTTACCGGAAAACAAATTGATTTCTTCTCTAATCTTATCCGCTTCTCTTTTAGAAACGCCTGTGAATTTAAATCTAGATAGCTTAGGCCTAGGACTTAAATCAATAATTAAGTAGACAACACCAGCAATTTCTTTTTCTGCATAAATAGAGATGTCAGAAAAAAGTCCTTCAGCCCAAAGGTTTTTAATTGCTGTATTTATTTGTTCACTTGGCAAGGTGATTCGTTTTCCCTGACGAAGACCAGCAATTAACTTGATTGCCTGATGGTCATAGTTGTCAGCTCCATAAACCCTAATTGCCCCTAATTCATACTCTTTGGGGGTCAGGTAAGAAAAGTCCAATTCAGATAATGAAGACGGCCCGTCCTGCGCTTTAACCTGAAGCGAAAAAATACAAACCATAAAAATCACTAATCTCAACTTCATTATTCTCCCTTTATTTGACTAGAGACTAAACCAAACCTTCTTTCTCTGTTCTGATAATTATAAATAGCCTCGTTCAATTGCTTTTTCCCAAACTCTGGCCAATAGATGTCTAAAAAATAAAACTCCGTATAGGCAATTTGCCAAAGCAGAAAATTACTAACTCGATGTTCACCGCTTGTTCTTATTAAAAGCTCTGGATCTGGAATTCCTTTTGTGGTCAATTCATTAGAAATTAACTCATCATCAATAGAATCAATTGAAACCGTCTTTTCTTGGACCTTAGAGGAAATGTTTTTAACCATCTCGCGTATTTCCCACTTCGAGCTATAATTCAAGGCTAAAACTAAGGTTATGTTCGTGTTGTTTTTAGTTTGGTCGATTGCCTCCCGAAGACTTTCCTGACAGTATTCTGGTAAACCTTTGATATTTCCTATTGCCTGAAGTCTGACACCATTTTCGTTGAGCTCATCGAGTTCATTAGCCAAAGACATCACCAATAGGTTCATCAATCCTTCTACTTCCTCCTTAGGTCTATTCCAGTTTTCAGTAGAAAAAGCATAGAGTGTCAAATACTTGACTTTCACATCAACGGCTGCTCTTAACGTTTCTCGAACGGCATCTACCCCTTTGGTATGTCCAAACAAACGGTCCTGGCCATGGCTTTGCGCCCAACGACCATTACCATCCATAATGATGGCAATATGTTCAGGAACCGATTTTGGATCGATATGGTTTGTGGTACTCATTTTAAAAAGTAACGAAGATAAGTAAACATTGTTGTTTGCGCATTATTACTTGTTCTTGCTTAACAAGTCTTAACAAAGCTGCGGACAAAAATGGTTAATGCCTGTTACTCAGCTAAAACA
>CAJJCU010000154.1 GCA_905182775.1 uncultured Flavobacteriales bacterium | reverse complement strand
GGATTGATCTATTACAGCTGTATCCTAGCAAATATTGATGTCCTCGAAAGATATAACCATACTGCCGATATCTACACCGAAGAAACTCGATTTACCCCTTTAGGTTCTGATGCTACGGTTGTTTACGCTTATAAAGATTTAAAAATCAGAAACTCCTTAAAACACCCGATTGTATTTGGTTTTTCCCTTACAGAAACGGAGATTAAAATACAGTTAAAAAGTTTAGAGGCGATTGACAAACAACGGATTACTTTTAAAAAGACAACTTTAAAAAATAAAAAAATAGAAGTGCTGACTTTTATTAATCAACAAGAATATGACAGGTCCGTCTATAAGGTGTTACATTAATTCGCCTTGGGTGCAGCAATACCCAAGCAATGATTTTATAGTCGACTCAAGCAAGAAAACAAAATAAAAATGGATTTAATAGAAGCTGAGAGAAAAGCAGGAGCGCTCTTTAAAGAGCTGGAAAGAAAAGGAATCATTGCAGCTGGAAAATCTGAAAAAGAAGTAAATACGGAAATCTTTGAGCTGGCTTTTGAAATGTTTGGGATTCGAAAATATTGGCATAAAAGAATTCTAAGAGCAGGGAAAAATACGCTTAAAACCTGTGATGAAAAAGCACCAAACTTGATCATCCAAGCTGATGACATTGTGTTTATCGACTTCGGGCCCATCTTTGAAGAATGGGAAGCCGATTACGGAAGAACCTATGTTATCGGTACTAACAAATTAAAGCACAAGCTAAATAATGATCTGGAATTGGCCTGGACAGAATGTAAAACCTTCTTTGATTCTAAAAAGGAAATAACAGGAGCCGAATTGTTTAAGCATGCCGTTCTACTGGCAGAGAAATATGGCTGGGAATTTGGCGGCGAAATAGCAGGACACACCATAGGACACTTCCCTCATGAACGACTCGAGAAAGAAGACAAAACCAATTACATTCACCCCGAAAACCATCAAGATCTTTTTGCTTTAGATAAAAGCGGTAAGCCTAGAGATTGGATTCTTGAAATGCATTTTGTCCATAAAAAAGAAGAAATAGGAGGCTTTTTCGAGCAACTTTTAACGAAATAAATTAACGATTTCGGACGTGCTGATTTCATTATATTTCGTAACTTTTGAGAACCTAAAACTGCACAATCGACACGAATGAATGTAATTGAAGCTTCGAATTTATGTAAAAACTACGGCAAGGACATTGGAATCAAAAATATCAATCTGCAAATCGAGCAAGGCGAAGTTTTTGGCTTTATAGGCCCAAACGGTGCAGGTAAATCGACCTTCATCAGAACCCTAATGGGGTTTCTTTTACCGAGTAGCGGAACAGCCTCTATTTTAGGCCAATCCATCGACAAAGACCTTCACGATATTCGTAAAAAAATCGGCTATTTGCCCTCAGAAGTAAATTATTATGACGGCATGAGCTCGCGTGAACTTTTAGAATACCATGCGGGGTTTTACGATAATGTGAATCGTGATAAAATAAACACCTTAGGGGCCCTTTTTGAATTGGATTTAGACCGTAAGATAGAGGCTCTTTCTTTCGGAAATAAGAAGAAATGCGCCATCATTCAATCCGTTTTACACGCCCCGGAATTACTCATACTTGATGAACCAACCTCGGGCTTAGATCCTTTGATGCAAAACCGATTTTTTGAACTCTTAGAAGAAGAGAGTAAGAAGGGAACAACCATCTTCTTTAGCTCGCATATACTCACTGAGATTCAACGCATGTGCAATCGAGCAGCCATCATTCGCAAGGGAGAAATTAATGCAGTAGAGGACATTCAGAGTCTCTTAACCAAACAGATGAAAAAAGCCCGCTTTATCTTTAAAGAAAAAACGGAGCTCTCTTTGATTGAAGGCATACAAAACACCGTTTGGATGAACAACAAGCTCACCTTTGATTATGTGGGACCGGTATCCAATTTAATCCGCTGGATGGGAACACTTGACCTTGTAGATGCCGTGCTTGAAGAGCCAGATTTGGAAACCATTTTTATGAACTATTACCAATAAGCATGAACCTTAACTTATATAAAAAGGAGCTCAAAAGAAATCGTAAAAACTTCATGATTTGGACGGGGATTGCAACCGGATTCACAATAATGATCGTTTCACTATATCCCTCCTTTAAGGATTTAGGAGTCGCAATGTCGGAAACCATTCCTAAAGAAATGGCCAAGGCCTTCAATATGGATATGGCGTCGTGGGGAGAGATTTCTGGTTATTACAAAACCTATTTTGGATTTCATATCATTATCATCCTAGCGATTTTTTCATGCTCCATGGGATCTACCATCATCTCCAATGAAGAGAAAGACCGTACCTCAGAGTTTCTATTTAGTAAACCCATCTCACGCTGGAGTATTTTCAGCACCAAAGTATGGGCCCTTTTATCGCTGATTTCTTTGAGTTTTATCCTGCAAACCTTAGTCGCATTTGGTATGTTTTTAAGTGTCGTAAGTAACGAAATCAATTGGGGATCCCTCGTCGAAATGCACCTAAACGGTTATATCCTATGTCTCTTTTTTGGAGTAGCAGGCTTGTTTATCTCTCAGGTTATTTCTAAAATAAAAAATTATATGGGCCCCGTCGTTGGTCTTGTAATGGGGAGTTACTTTCTTCATGCAATAGGCAAAGCGATTGAAGAAACCACCTGGATTTCGAAGTTATCTCCGTTCCATTATCTCGGAGTTGATGGAATTCATTTGCTACCTATAATCATTTTTTTCGGCATCATTTTGGCAATGCTATTTATAGCGCACAAGATTTTTGAGCGTAAGGATATTGGGGCTTAATGAATCAGGTCCACATGAGGAATCTCATTGTGCTGCCTTTAGAAAGCAACAAAAAGCTCTGAAATTGGAGTAAAAAATGACGGTAAATTTAACCTGCGGATGAAAAAAACCCTACTCTCTGTTCTGTTCAGCTTTTGTGTTCAGCTTTTGGTTGCACAAATTGATACCTTGATGGTGTATAGTCAGGTCATGGGGAAATCGATCCCAAATCTGGTGATCACGCCACAGGGGTATCAAGCAGAAGGAACAAAACTACCTGTCTTATATCTGCTACATGGTGCAGGAGGTTACTTTAGCAATTGGATGTTTAGGGTTCCCGAAATAGAACAATACGCAAGCGATTACAATATTATAATTGTTTGTCCTGACGGAAACAAAACGAGCTGGTATCTAGATAGCCCGATTGATCCCAAAAGCCAATACGAAACCTTTATTTGTGAAGAACTGGTGAGAGCAGTCGATGACAACTATGCAACAATCGCCAACAAAAAAGGACGTGCGATCACGGGGCTTAGTATGGGTGGGCACGGTGCCTTTTACCTCGCTTTTCGCCATCAAGAGCTTTGGGGAGCTGCCGGAAGTATGAGTGGTGGGGTTGATATCAGGCCCTTTGCAAGCAGCTGGAATATCGATGAAATCTTGGGCTCCTATGCAGAACACAAAAGCAATTGGGACGAGAACACCGTAATGAACTTAACGCACCTACTCAATGGAGATTTGAAACTTATTTTTGATTGCGGATCGGGAGACTTCTTTGCGGAAGTAAATCAGGCTCTGCATGAAAAACTAGTTTCTGCTGAGATTCCACATGAATATAGCGTTCGCCCTGGAGCACACAATTGGGACTACTGGAGCACCTCAATTCAGTACCACCTGCTCTTTTTTAAGCACTTCTTTGAGGAGAAATAGAACTATTTATGCCAGCTCAAGAATAGAATCAAGCATTCGGTTGCGCACCATGTGAACCACTCTTTTATTCACCGACCGCTCGTATTTCAAATACGTCTTAAATTCCTCGGGATTCAGCTGACCCAAAATCATTCCTTGAATTTCTTTTTTAAGTGGGTTGTCGCTCTGAAAAGCACTTTCGATGGCAAAGGTGCGTTTCTCTTTATCCATTAGATGAAAAATAACTTTCTTAGAAATGAAATAACTTTTCACGCGAAGAATCAGTATTTCGTGCTGCATTTTAATGACAGGACGCAGCACCATATTCTGAAAAAGTTCTTCTTCTTTTAGGTCCCCTTCGGTTAAGGAAGCGGGAAGCTCGGGACGGATTTTATCCATGCTATTAGTTGTTATAAAAGGACCCCAATACACGGTCTTCAAACTGAAAACCTCCTTTGGCTTCTTGCTTATCGAGCTTGTTGTACTCCACAAGACCCCACAATAAAAATTCTTTTAAAAAGAGCTTGTCCTGTGCATTCGCATGTGCCTGATACATGTCGACAATGTCTTCTAAGGGCTGCACTGCATTCAATATTTCAGCATAGGCCATATCGCTTAGGTCTCCTGAGAGTGAAAAAGAGCTGTTTTCCATAAACCAAGAAACGACCGCATCAAATTCATCCGAAGTTCCTGGCTTACTCAGTTTTTTGATTTCGCGAAAATTATCGTTGAAAAGACTCTTGATGGCATTGCCTAAAAGCAACAAGGCAACATTCTCTGCCCCCTCCTGCTCTCCCTCATATACCAACTCTACCTTCCCTGTAATTGCGGGGATTACGGCTAAGAAGTCAGACATTCTAACAGCTGTTTTTTCTTGCTGGGTTACCAGCATTCTATAGGTCGCACCGCTGATTAGATTTTCGTACATCGTGATACTCATCCTTGCAGAAACACCACTTTTTGGATCTACCAACTCGTTGTCTCGCGCCTCAAAGCCAATTTGTTCAATCAATGTTTTGGCTAGCTCAGGTACATAAATAGCCTCCGATTTTGCATTGGTTTTCACCTCCTGATTCGTGATTTGCTTGGCAAGCTGGATAGAGTTTGGATAATGCGTAATAATCTGAGATCCTATTCGGTCTTTTAATGGCGTTACAATACTTCCACGATTGGTGTAATCTTCGGGATTGGCCGTAAAGACAAAGTTGACATCTAAAGGCAGACGAATCTTAAACCCTCTAATTTGAACGTCTCCCTCTTGGAGGATATTAAATAAAGACACTTGAATTCTGGCCTGTAAATCAGGAAGCTCATTGATGACAAAAATGCAACGGTTGGCTCTAGGAATCATCCCAAAATGGATCACGCGCTCGTCGGCATAGGAGAGCTTGAGGTTTGCGGCTTTTATCGGATCAACATCTCCAATAAGATCGGCGACGGTCACATCTGGTGTGGCTAATTTTTCAGAAAAGCGCTCCGAACGGTGCACCCAAGAAATTGGTGTTTTATCCCCCATTTTTTCAACCAATTCTTTGGCATAAAAAGAAATGGGGTCCATTGGATCGTCATTGATCTCTGAACCTTCTACAATAGGTATGTATTCGTCAAGAAGCTCGGTTAAAGAACGCGCTATTCTTGTTTTAGCCTGACCTCTGAGGCCTAAGAGGTTGATATTGTGCTGGGACAAAATTGCGTGAATCAACTGTGGAATAACCGTATCTTGATAACCTATTATCCCCTCAAAAAGTGGGGCTTTATTTTGGAGCTTTTCCATTAAATTATCGCGAAGCTCTGCTTTTATTTTCTTTGAAACATAGCCCTGTTTCTTAAGGGCAGCTAATGTTTTAATCTCTTGAATATTCATACTTATCTTTTAATGTTTTTTTTGCGGTTGGTTTCGTAATCTTCAAAAATCATTCCTCCTAATCCTTTGAGCCCCGTGTAAAATGCCTTTCCTTGATTTGCTTCGGTAAATTCTTCAACAAATTGTTTGAGGTAAGGGTCTTGGGCGATCATAAAGGTGGTAATCGGAATCTGAAGCTTACGGGCTTGTTTGGCCATGTTAAGGCACTTGCTTGTAATGAACTCATCAAGTCCATTGCTGTTTTTATAGTATTCACCATTGGGCATCTTCAAGCAGCTCGGCTTGCCGTCTGTAATCATGAATATTTGTTTGTTGGTCTGCTTCTTTCGGCGCAGCATATCTAACGCCAAGGAAAGGCCCGCAACCGTATTGGTGTGATAGGGACCTACTTGTAAATAAGGCAGCTCTTTTAACTTAATGGGCCATGCATCGTTTCCGAAAACGAGTATGTCCAAGGTGTCTTTTGGATAGCGCGTTCGAATGAGCTCGGCAAGAGCCATAGCTACTTTTTTTGCCGGGGTAATTCTGTCTTCGCCATATAAAATCATACTGTGGCTAATGTCAATCATCAGTACGGTACTCATCTGTGCATTGAAGTGCGTGTCATTGACTACTAAATCTTGTTCGGTGAGTTTGAATTCACCTGCGCCATGATTCACCTGTGCATTTCTAATGCTCTCGGTCATAGAAATCTGATCCAAACCATCTCCAAAAACATAATTTCTCATATCCCCCGTAAGGTCATCTCCTTGCCCTGAATGCTTGGTTTTATGGTTTCCCTTTCCAGATTTTTTAAGTGATCCAAAAATCTGGTTTAAAGAGCGTTGTCGAATCAGTTGCTCGGTTTTAGACGTAATTTGTAACCCTTTCCCCTTTTGCTTTTTTGGATCGTCATTTAGAAAGCCTTTTTTCTTGAGGTCCTCTATAAAATCCTCTTTAGAATATTCGGCATTATAGAGCTTGTATTCGCGATCGAGTTCATCCATCCAACTGAGGGTCTCATCCACATCGCCAGAAGTAAAAACAACGAGCTCCTGAAAGATATCAAAGAGTCTGTCAAAGGGCGCCTCCTCCTGCTTTTTATGTGGAGAAAAGGTAAAGCCTGATTTCTTAAAAGGATAAGGTTTAGACATAATCATATACTATTAGAAACGCAAAAAATAAAGTATTATGCGTGCCTATAATGAACCAACAATTTGAATACAAATAAGTTTTGGGAAAAAATTAAAAGAATCTCAATGCTTCGGGATTAAGCCAAATCACAGCTCATATCTGCGCCGCAGCACTGAGGTGATTTGATTTTACCTGCACAAGAAGGACATTTAGAGATCTGAACCTGGCGGCCATCATCGATTGTCAAATGGTCATTTTCTAAGGGAACATTGCACTTACCGCACTGGGCGTTCACTGACATTCCGCATTTATTACATGCATAGGTATTCTTCATAAACTAAAGATAGTAAAAATGAGCGAGGATTGCGCGCTGAAAAAAGGTCACTTACTCTGCAATAAAAACCGTCGCTATTCTCCCGACTTCCTTTCCGAAATGCTGAATATTCTCGTCGTCTTGGTATAGAAATAGATCGACTTCCGTTGGCTAAAAACTCAAAATAATGGGCTACTCTTTTTCTTAAACGAAATTCCTTTGGTGCCTGTAGTACCTGAAATTCAGATAGTTCAACCGGATAAACTATTGGAAACTTTGCCGTTGACTTTTAAACGCTTTTATATCCTGGCTCCATCCTGAATGGCATTCCACTGATTGATTTTTGTTTGCGTATCCCCACAATCACTGCTCATCACCTCAAGCTTGATTTCTGATACAGTAGAAACACAGGTCATTCCATTTTCAGCGACTGACATAAACATATAAACTTTTCTATCATCAACATAAATCGTTTTTTTTCGCATTAAGGTTTGATTTAAATCCAGACATAAATTTTGCATAAACTGCTCGGCTTGAGAAGAACTAAACCTAATAGGGACTCTTTCACTTGGTGTTGATTCCTTTTGCTTTTGTTTTACGGGTGAAGGTTTATCTTCTGACGCATTTTCTGTAGCAACTGAATCGGAGGGGAAAGCGACTACGAGTATAACCAAAAAGGCAAATAATGAAACAACCGTAATCCCTACAATCTTTAGTATCTTTTTAAATTTTTCCATTTTTTATAACTTATCCAAGAAAGGTAGTTATTATTTCATAAAAATCTGATGCCGACCTATTTCAGTTACGCACTAATTAATAAACACTATACTCCAAGGTGGTAAATAATTCACCATTACTCGTTTCTACAACAATCTCAATTTTCACCTCTTCCTTAGTCATGTATTCGAGTGTAAATCTATTTCCCATGTCGTCCTTTACGAAACGCTGAATATTCTCGTCGTCTTCGTATAGAAATATATCTACAACTCCGTTGGCTAAAAACTCAAAATCATGGACTTTTCTTTTTCTTAAACGAAATTCCTTTGGTGCATTTAGCACCTGAAATTCAGATGGTTCAACCGGATAAATTATTGGAAAATTTGCCGATGACTTTTTAAACGCTTTTACGAAAGATTCTTCTGCATCCATAAGGTTCGATGTAAAGGCATAAATTGGAATGAGCTGAAGCGACTCAAACTTCTTCAAGGTTAGCCTTGGTGCTGTTAAAATCAATGAAGTGTCCTCGGGGAAGTGCGTAAAGATTGCTTCGTAAGGGCTCAGGTTAAACCAATTGTCTGTATACGACTTTGTAAACTCCAACTTACCCCTACTTTCCTCTCCATTTCCCGCTCCCCAAGTAGCATCAAAAACCCGCCATTCCTCATTGATTTTAATCACATTCCAAGCATGATCGCCTTCTTCGCCCTCAAAATCCCAAAATTCCTGAAGCACATCATTCTTAGAATACCCTCCTACAGACCGGATATTCAAGCCCATCTTTTTCCCCAGAAACTCAAACAATTTAGCATACCCCTCGCAAACTGCTTTTTTTGACTTTAACACACCCAATGCAGTATTGTCTCCAAACTTGTTTTTGTTTATTGACTTTGCATCATAGATTATATTATCGGCTAACCAGACATATAGTGCCCTGGCTTTTTCAAGGTCTGTGTCCGCCATTTTCTCGAGATAGGATACCAATTGATCAGGATCTTTTTTAATTGAATTGGGGCAGCTGCGAACATAATAATCTATCTCCATGTACTTCGAATTATCAAGTAATTCTTGAGCACCGTCGAGGACTGAGTTCTGTGCAATAATGAAAGGAGAAAGGTATAAAAACAGATAAAAAATAGGATGTTTCATGACAATAAAATAGTTCAGTTTATACCCTAACCGTTTGAGGTGATATCGTTACTTCTTAAATACCTGATGGTGGCCAATTTCAGTGACCCATTTGGGGAGCAGGGTCGGATCATAGGGCTCGCCCATTGCTTTTACAACCTCTTCGGGTTTTACAATCCCGTTTTTGGAGGTAAATGCATATTTGACAACAGAGGCCATATGGGTTTTCCCATTGCGCTCAATTTTTTGGAAGAAGTAAAACCAATTGGTATCATAACCAATAATATTGGTCTTCAATTCAAACTTTTGGAACAAACGCAACCGATGGCGGTATTCATTATAGGTGCCCGTAATCGTAAGTGACCACTGGTTCTTTTTTAAAAACCCATTGATATCTACTCTCGTTCCATAGCCATAACGACCCAGGTCTAGTAAAGTGACATAGCGACCATTGTTGAGCTCCAAAAATGGATCAATATCCTGAGGCCAAACCATCAAGGAGATGGTGTCGCTGTCACGGCTATAAAAATCTAATTTCGATTGGACTCTTTTACTAATTAAAACCCTTGCGAGTCTGAGGTATGGATACATATTTTTCTCTTTTTAACAATTCAATGATAAGTATTTTTTATGGGCTCTCGGTTTTTACGTCAATGGTTTTTTACCTTTAGATAAAATCAATACTTATGGAACAATCAAAATGTACTTGTGGATGCGCAAGCTGTAAAAGCGGAAATTGTAAAGGGTGTACCTGTGAGAACTGCTCTAGTCCAAATTGCGGGAAGGTTTAAAAGATACTTTTAACCGAACTACTTTCCGATACAAAACTTGCTAAAGATATTACCTAGAAGATCATCTGTAGAAATGTCTCCGGTGATACTCCCAAGATGAAACATGGCCTGACGGATGTCCATAGCGATAAAGTCTGACGTTGTGCCGTCATCCAAACCGATATCCGCTTTTTCTAATGCTTCTGCCGTTTTTAGAAGCGCCTCATGGTGTCTGGCATTCGCTATAATCGTATCGTTTTCA
>CAJJCU010000153.1 GCA_905182775.1 uncultured Flavobacteriales bacterium | reverse complement strand
GGGAAGATTCGTTGGGCTGCAATATAAGATAGAGCCAATACAGAACCCCATTCACTCATTGCATCATGCTTGTATAATGTCGCTAACGTTTTATGCAAAGAGATTGCTGAGACATCCATAGTTTGTCCGTAGAACCTGTAATCGTTTTCTGTATAGTGTTTTCCTTTTCTAACGTTAGGGGACATGCCTATTGAATGTAAAACAAAGTCAATTTTACCGCCTAAAATTTCCATGGATTGCGTGACCAAGTTTTCTAAGTCTTCAATACTTGTGGCATCTGCTGGGATAATTTCACTGCCAGTTTCTTCAGCTAGATTTTTAATTTCTCCCATTCGCATCGCAATAGGAGCATTGGTAAGTACAAAAGTAGCTCCTTCTTCATGTGCTCTCTGTGCCACTTTCCATGCGATGGACTGACTGTTCAGTGCGCCGAATATAATTCCTCTTTTACCTTTTAATAAATCATTTGCCATACCTCTTGTTTTTTGAACAAAATTAGTAAAACTTGGGTGTTCAAAGCGTAAAAGTTCATATTCATTGAACAATAGATTGTGGAAAGGAGTTTTTAACTGCGGCTGAATTTTCTCTAAACCTTGTTTCTAAGGTATTTGTAATCAATGTAAAAGGTTCCAAATGGTATGAGTGACGCTATAAAGAACAAAATACCTGTGGGCCAATTCCATTCTTTTTTGAGGGTCAGCACTAACAGAGAGAGACAATACAGCAAGAAGACAATCCCGTGAATCATGCCGACTACATAATTAGGTTCCCCAATTCCATAATAATATTTCAAGGGCATGGTAATCCCAAAACTAATATAGGATACCCCTTCTATTAGCGCAAGAATTCTAAATTCTTGGATACGTATACGGTCTAGCATTAGAATGTTTTTTTTAGTTTTTGTAGTACCCTCATTTTATCTCTATATCCAGCTGCTTCAATGAATTCAAGTTCTTTTGCAGCTTTTTCCATTGCCTTTTTAATCGCCTTAATCTCAAGATCTAGACTGGCTTCATTTTTATAGGATGATTTCTCGACAGAAACTGTTTCGGACGGCTTTTGGCTCGCTTTGATTCCCTTTTCTATGTATTCGCCATCAGCTACTTTGGTTGATTCTAAAATAATTTCCTTGGACTTGTTAAGACCTGTGGGGGTTATGCCATGGGTTTTGTTATAGGCCATTTGAAGCTGTCTTCGGTTTTCAGTTTTATCAATAGTTCTTTGCATGGAATTAGTCATGCGATCTGCGAACATAAGTACGAAACCATTTACGTTACGGGCTGCTCGCCCAACAGTTTGAACCAAGGATCTTTCGTTTCTCAAAAACCCTTCTTTATCGGCATCAAGAATCGCAACAAAGGAGACTTCGGGGAGATCTAACCCCTCTCTAAGTAGGTTGACCCCAATCAGGACGTCAAAAGTACCGAGGCGCAATTGACGTAAAATTTCAACGCGTTCAATGGTATCTATTTCACTATGAATGTATCGGCACAGGATCCCCATTTTCGTAAGGTATTTTTGGAGCTCTTCAGCCATCCTTTTGGTCAGTGTCGTAACAAGTGATCTTTCTTTTTTTGCAATACGTTCTTGAATATGGGTGATCAATGTATCAATTTGATTTTCACTTGGTTTGACCTGAATTACGGGGTCTAGAAGGCCCGTTGGTCGGATCAATTGTTCTACAATAACTCCTTTTGACAATTCAATTTCGTAATCTGCAGGTGTTGCCGAAACGTAAATACATTGCGCATACATGTTTTCGAATTCCTCAAACTTGAGCGGTCTGTTATCGATCGCAGCCTGGAGCCTAAAACCATAATCCACAAGGTTGGTTTTCCGAGCGCGGTCTCCGCCATACATTCCTTTTACCTGAGGTAGGGTAACGTGGCTTTCATCTACGACCATTAGATAATCTTCAGGGAAGTAATCCAAGAGGCAGAATGGTCTTTGTCCTGGAGTTCGTCTATCAAAATATCTCGAATAGTTTTCTATCCCAGAGCAATAGCCAAGTTCTCGAATCATTTCTAGGTCATATTCGACCCGGTCCTTTAGTCTTTGTCCTTCTTCAACTTTTCCCGATTCTCGAAAGGCTTCAACTTGCGCTATCAGATCATCTTGGATTTCATGAATTGCCGTTTGGGTATTTTCTGGGCTCGACACGAATAAATTGGCTGGGTATATAAGAATGTCTTCAAATTGCTCTATTTCATCGCCGCTTTCTGGATCGATAGAACAAATGTTTTCAATTTCATCACCCCAAAATTCGAATCGAATGGCATAATCAGTATAGGCTAAATATAAATCAACCGTATCTCCTTTTACTCGGAATGTTCCACGTTCAAAATATTCTTCAGAGCGTGAATATAGATTGGCAACAAACTTCATGAGTAATTTATTGCGAGGTATACTTTCTCCTTTTTTTACTTCTAGAATGCTTTTTTTGAATTCTGTTGGATTCCCAATACCATAAATGCAAGATACGGATGCAACTACGATTACATCTCTTCTACCTGAGAGTAGGGCTGAGGTTGCCGAAAGCCTGAGTTTTTCTATTTCATCATTAATTTGCAAATCTTTTTCGATATACGTTCCCGTTACAGGTAGGTAGGCTTCGGGTTGGTAATAATCGTAATAAGAAACGAAGTATTCTACTTTGTTATTTGGAAAGAACTGTTTGAATTCGCCATATAATTGGGCTGCCAAAGTTTTATTATGTGAAAGAATCAGTGTTGGTTTTTGAACCTCTTGAATGACATTGGCAACGGTGAATGTTTTTCCACTACCTGTAACCCCAAGTAGGGTTTGGTACTGCACCTCTTGTTCAATACCAGAAACAAGTTCTTCGATTGCTTTGGGTTGATCTCCGGTAGGTTTGAAATCGGATTTTAGGATAAATTCCATTGCCTACAAAAATAGGGAATCATCTTGGACATAAAAAAAACGCCCGGAGGCGTTTCTATTAATTTTTGCAAACCAGTATTTTTTTATTCTTTATCTTTTTTACTTCAAAGGCCTTGCTGTAATTTAATATAAATTGAACAGTCGAAAGGTTTGGTAAAGATTGTTTTTTAAACGGTTTACTTTCTGTAGTGTATTTATGCATCATAGGCAACGTTTTTTTTATAACGACGTTTTGTGAAAATTATTTTATGCGTAGGTTTTTTTAAATTCTGTACCTTTGCGACATTAAATCAATAAACAATGAGTCATACCATTAAAACGGGTGTTGCAACGGGAGATGAAGTACAGAAAATCTTCGCGTACGCCAAAGAAAAATCTTTTGCTTTACCTGCTGTAAATGTTTCAAGTACAAGCACAGTAAACGCAGTTATGGAAACAGCTGCAAAACTTAAGGCACCGGTAATTATTCAATTTTCTCATGGAGGATCTCAATTTTTTGCGGGAAAGGCCTTGAGCAATGAAAACGAGCAAGCAACAATTTTGGGTGCAACTTCCGGTGCGCGGCACGTTCATCGTTTAGCAAAAGCATATGGCGCGACTGTAATCCTGCATACGGACCATTGCCATAAGTCAAAGTTGCCATGGATTGATGGATTGTTAACCGAGGGTGAGCAGTTCTTTAAGGAGCATGGTGTCCCTTTGTATAGCTCTCACATGATTGATTTATCTGAAGAGCCGATAGAAGAAAATATAGAGTTATGTAAGCAATACCTTAAACGAATGAGCGCGATTGGCATGACCCTTGAAATAGAATTGGGAATTACTGGTGGAGAGGAAGATGGAGTGGACAATACTGATGTGGATAGTTCTAAGCTCTATACGCAACCTGACGAAGTTGCCTATGCTTATGAAGAGTTGTTGAAGGTCTCTCCTAGATTCACAATTGCGGCTGCTTTTGGAAATGTTCATGGTGTATATAAACCAGGAAATGTAAAGCTCACACCGAAAATATTGAAAAACTCTCAAGCTTTTGTTCAGGATAAGTTCAATACGATTGCAAACCCTATTGATTTTGTATTTCATGGTGGATCGGGTTCAAGTCTTGATGAAATTAGAGAAGGTATTTCATACGGCGTCATTAAAATGAACATTGATACCGATCTACAATTTGCATTTACAGAAGGGTCCAGAGATTATATTTTAAAAAATCAGGATTATTTACAAACCCAAATTGGAAATCCTGACGGGGCAGATATACCAAATAAAAAGTATTATGATCCTCGAAAATGGATGCGAGATGGCGAGTTGACTTTTGTTTCTAGATTAGAACAATGCTTTTCTGACCTAAATAACATTCACACGTTATAAAACTTTACTAATTTTGACCAAACGATTAAAATGAGTTGGTTTAAAAGAAATAAAGAAGGTATTACAACGACAACAAGCGAGAAGAAGGAAGTTCCTGAAGGTTTGTGGTCTAGATGTTCAAATTGCAAAACGCTTTTCACAAAGGGAGACCTTGAGAAAAACAATTACGTTTGCAACCGTTGTTCTCATCACGAACGTATAGGTTCAGAAGAATATTTCTCCATTATTTTTGACAGTGGAAAATATACGGAGCTCAATAAAGAAGTTACTTCAGGTGACCCCTTGAGTTTTGAAGACACAAAGAAATATATTGATAGAATCAAGACTACTCAGAAAAACACGGGGCTTACTGATGCAATCCGAACAGCGAAAGGAAAGCTTTTCAAAAAAGATTTAGTGATCGCAGCAATGGATTTCCGTTTTATCGGAGGGTCTATGGGGTCTGTTATGGGTGAGAAAGTTGCGCGTGCTATAGACGAAGCGATCAAATTAAAATGCCCAATCATTATTATTTCTAAATCTGGGGGTGCTAGAATGATGGAGGCAGGATTCTCCCTAATGCAGATGGCAAAGATCTCTGGAAAGCTAGGTCAGCTTGCAGACAAAGGATTGCCTTATATTTCTTACCTGACAGACCCAACGACTGGAGGTGTAACCGCTTCTTTTGCAATGTTGGGCGATATTAATATCGCAGAGCCTGGTGCTTTGATTGCTTTTGCAGGTCCTAGAATTGTTAAAGAAACAATTGGTAGAGACCTTCCTGAAGGTTTTCAAACTTCGGAGTTCTTATTAGACCATGGGT